>JBFMBP010000040.1 GCA_040755155.1 Candidatus Omnitrophota bacterium
CTATATCTGGAGATGGGTCAGCTCTTCAAAAAAAGAAAGGAACCGCCACAATTTTCGAGACAAAAGTGTAAACCATGTGCCCGGTTCAAAATGTAAACTATGTGCCCGTTCGTTCAGGAGGGGGTTGACGTAAGTCCATTAAAATCAACCCCCCTCCAACTCCCCCCAATCTTGGGGGGAGAATTTAAAAGCGGATTTTATTAATTTTGCAAGAGCCTCCATAGATAAATCCAAATGGCGGTGGGGGTGGGATTCGAACCCACGGTGCGCTTGCGCGCACTCCGGTTTTCAAGACCGGCGCCTTCAACCGCTCGGCCACCCCACCTATGCGCTGATAGGCTTAATTTTCGATCCACTGCCCATCTTCGGAAATAGTTATAGCCAGAAAACCGGCTTTTTTCAAGCAATAAAGGCCAACCCCAAATTTCTTTTATTTTGAATACAAAAATACGGCGGCGCGGCTTCCTGGATTCAGGGGAGAAAATCGTTTGACGGAGGCCGCCGCTTAACTATATAATACTAGTAATCGGATAAAAGCATCTAAGGGTTTTTTCTTCGATTTCGCTCCATAAGGATAACGAACGATGAAAATAATGCTTACGGGTGGCCGTTCGATGGGGGGAATGCTGGCGGCGTTGTGTTTTGCGCTGGGCGCAATCGGAGAGCAGGCGGCGGGCGACGTGATTCGCGCCGGCAAAGCCGACATCGAATGCCGCATTCTGGAAAATTCCGCCCAAGTCCTGGTGCTGGAAACGGTGGCGGGCGAGTATATCGTTCTCGACAAGGGAATAATTCAAAGCCTCGAATCCGAAGCGCCCGAAGAGTTTTATTACCGCCGAGGCAAGTTCTACGAAGGGCGCAGCAACGACAACCGCGCCTTATTGGATTTTCTGGAAGTCATCAACCGCAATCCCAATCACGCCAACGCCAAACAAGCCGTCGAAGCCATTCAATACCGCCAGAAAAAGAATGAGTGGGATCGTCAAGTGGAAAGCGCCAATGCTTTCGCGGCGAACAATGACTATTGGCAAGCGTTGACCGAATATAAAAAAGCATTGGATTTGCAGCCGGAAGAAAGAACGGCGCGGCAAATCGTGCAGCGGATGAGCGATGTTCATTCCCGCCTGGCGTTTCTCTATTACGATCATTGCGCGGAACAATACGCCATCGTCGAATTGGTCAAAGCGGAAGAACTGAATCCCGAAAATGCGGAAATCTATTACGTTCTGGCGCGTATCCACGAAAACAACCAGAAATACGAAATCGCCCGCCTGGAATTCGAACGGGCGATCGAATTGAATCCCAATCACATTTCCGCGCGCAATGGCCTTACGCGCTTGATCGAACGCACTCGGGGACGTTCGATTCGTTAAACGGGCGCCATTCTTCCCAAAGCGATAAGACTTATACCAGCATGCGTTAGGATTGTTGCTTATAGATTCCCTCGCCCTCTGGGAGAGGGTTAGGGTGAGGGAACAATTAGTCTACGAATATCAACCCTCACCTAACCTCTCCCAATCTTGTGAGAGGAATATAAAAAGCAACAAATTTAAAAGCGATAGGACTTATCCCATGCGCCGCGTTAGGATTTTCGCCGTTTTTTTCTTCCTCTCCGCCTACGCCGCCGAGGGAGAGGAGAAAGAGGCCGTTCCGCCTTTGCTGGCCATAACCGATATGCGCACCTTAGGCGATGAAGCCTCGATCGCGGAAGCGCAGGCGTTCAGCGAATTCATTCGCAGCGAATTGGCCCAAACCAGGCTTTACCGGGTATTGAGCCGTTCTTCCATGCTGGCGATTTTGAAGACCAATTCGTTTCCCTATCCCTGCCATGAATTGCTATGCTTCGCCGCCATGGGACGGTTGCTGGGAGCCAGCCAAGTTCTCGCTGGTCACATTCAACGCCGGGAAAGCGGCATCGAAGTGACGCTGCGTTTGATCGATGTCAAAACCATCCGCTTTTTGAATATGGTCTATCGTTCCGCCTCCGCTCTTTCCGACCGCGAATTGATGGGAGAATGGGGACGGGATATCGTCTATGAGACGTTTAAAATCGATCCGGAAAAGATCGAAATCGCCAAGGAGGCGTCCGCTTCCAAACCGGAAAAAATAGACGACTCCATTCCCCCGGCGGTCAAATACAAATATCCGGGAATGATCTATATCCCCGCCGGGGAAACCGTCATCGGCGCCAATAACGGAGACGTATGCGAACAACCGGTTCATAAAGTCTTCGTCGAGGCTTTTTACATCGGCGAATACGAAACGACGAACGCCGAATACATGGAATTCGTCAAAGCCGCCGGACATCGCCCGCCGCCTCATTGGAAAGAAGGCGCCATCCCCAACGGCTTCGAGAACCACCCCGTCGTCTGGATTTCTTATGAAGACGCGGAAGCGTACTGCCAGTGGATGGGGGGGCGTTTGCCTACGGAGACGGAGTGGGAGCGGGCGGCGCACGGCGCGTCGGCAAGCGCCTATCCCTGGGGTAGGAATTATTCTCCCCGTTGCGCGAATACGTGGGAAGCGGGACGCGGCGGGACGGCGGTGGTTGGTTCGTTTTCTCTTGGGGATAGTCCGTATCGGGTCAAAGATATGGCGGGAAACGCCTTCGAATGGGTGGCGGATTTCTTCCTTCCCTATCCCGGCGCGACGGAAAAACTGGAAGAATACGGAAAGCATTTGCGGATTCTACGGGGCGGTTCCTGGAATTTCAACGCCTATTACTCCCGGACGACGCATCGTTTCGCCCGAGCGGGTGGCGAGCAAGGACGATCCTACGGTTTTCGCCTGGCGCGTTCCGTGGAAGAATCTTCCACATAGCATTTTGATCGGTATTTTCATTCCCTTTGAAAAGGTTGGCTCTCGCCGCATAATATCGGGTATAATAAATAACGGATTTCTTGAAAAATGAACCTTTAACGTTTTCATTTTTCCGTTTTCACAGGCAGCGGAACAAATAGTTTTTGACAATTGCGAGACAAAAAGCCGTTGTATTGTTATTGTAAAGAAGGGGCTTTCCCTCGCCATATGGTTCCGAATTTCATCAAGCAAGGGGGCGCATTGTGAAGCAGTGGTCTAAATTGTTGGGATTACTCCTGATGGCGGCGATCGCCGCCGCGGCCTATAGCGATGCCATCTATTTGAAAAATGGAAAGAAAATCGAGGGAATCGTCAAAGATTCGGGCGGCGAGGAAATTCTGATCCAAACGGCGGGCGGCGTCTTCTCGTTCAAAAAGGACGCCATCGACCGCATCGAAAAAAGCTCGCCTCTTTCCAACATCCTCTCGCAGGCGAAAGTGGAAGAATTGCGGGGAAATTACGCGGAGGCGATTTCCAAATATTCCGACGCCAATCGCCTGGCGCAAGCTGATGAAGAGAAGCGCAACGTTTATTCCCTGCAAGAATCCGCCATTCAAAAATACGTCCAGAACCTGGAAACGCGCGATCCTCTATCTCAAGGTTTGGGCGATGTCGCCGAGATCGATGGATTGAAGAGAAAAATCTCCGATCCCCATCTCTTGTCCCTTCTGCAATCGGCCAAAATGCGAATCGACAACGAAGTCGTGCAAGCGAACTTCAACGAAGCCAAGCGGCAGGAAACCAATTCGCAATTCGAACTCGCCATCGAGCATTATAAAATCGTTCTGAAAAATTATCCCGATCATCCTCTTGCGCAGAATCTCAACCCCAAAATCGCCGATCTTTACAATTCCTTGGGAGAGAGAGAATTCAACCGGGGGAAAAACTCTTGGGAAAACGCCGAAGCCGCTTTTCTTAAAGCGCTCGAAATCGTCCCCGATCATTCCCGTCCCTTGTTTTTTCTGGGACAAATCGAATTGCGTCGCAACAATTACAGCCAGGCGAAAACCTATTTCGCCAAAGTCAAGCCAACGGCGCTTACGGCGGTCGAAGCCAACAATTTGGCGAAATTCCTCGCTCGCGCCGAAACCTATTTGAATAAGCCCGATCCAAAGGAAGTTAAGCGCCCCGAATTTCAGCCAAGAACCGAGCCTCAACCCGAAATCGATCTCAACGCCGTGCAACAAAGCCAAGGCTGGTTGACCAGAACATGGAACGGGACGAAAAAATTCGCGATGGATTTGATGGGCGGATCGGGAGACGCCATGAACGCGGCGCTGCCCTATCTTGGGTATGCGCTCATCGCCGCCGCCGCCATCGCCGTCGTCTGGTACGCGCCTGTCAAGATCGTCATGCGCGATTTGCCCCATCGCAAAGTGATGTATTATAATTGGCGGAAAATTGTTAATTACACCGGCTTATTCGGAATGATTTTCTATTATATCGACCGTTGGCGCCGGGAAGAGCCGCGCGAACGCTGCCCCGCCTGCGAACGGGCTATCGACAATTACGAATTGTTCGAGAAATTCGAATACGACGTTTGCCCTTACTGCGAAACGAAGATCAAACCGATTTTCACGCTGCCCGCCATCATCCAAACGGAAGCCAAAAACATCGCCGTCGCCCGCGCCCGCTCCAGCGGCGGAATCGACGAGGGCCAACGGGAATTGATGCAGCGCCTCATCAACAAAATGATGATCCACGGGCGCAAAATCCGCGCCAGCGATATCCATATCGAGCCGGAAGAAAACCAACTCCTGGTTCGCTATCGCGTCGACGGCGTTCTCACGGAATCCATTCCCATCGATCAAGCGCTGCTCAATCTCATCGTCAGCTGCATCAAAGTGTTTTGCAACCTTGACATCGCCGAACGCCGATTGCCGCAGGACGGCCATTTCCGAAGAGTGCTGATGGGAGAAGACGTGAACGTCCGCGTTTCCACCATTCCTACGCGCTTGGGCGAGAAAGTGGTGCTGCGGCTATTGGATCAAAAAATCGCCACCGCCACGCTGGACAGGCTGGGAATGCGCGACGAATCCCTGCAACGCTACCAGACCGCCATCAAATCGCCGCACGGCCTGATCCTCGCCACCGGACCGACGGGAAGCGGCAAAACGACGCTGCAATATTCGTCCCTGCAAGCCATCAACGACGGCGCCAAGAACATCATCACGGTGGAAGATCCTATCGAGTACGAGTTGGTCGGCATCAACCAGATTCAACACAACACGGCCACCGGCCTGACCTTCGCCACCGCCTTGCGCTCCATCCTGCGGCAAGACCCGGACGTCATCATGGTGGGCGAAATCCGCGACCTGGAGACCGCCGCCATCGCCGTGAACGCGGCGCTGACCGGGCACCTGGTTTTTTCCACCCTGCACACAATCGATACTTCCACCGCCATGAGCCGGATGATCGACATTGGCGTCGACGTTAAACTGCTCAGTTCCGCCATTCTGACGATCGTAGCCCAACGACTGGTCCGTAAACTCTGCCCTCACTGCAAGAAAGCGTCTACAGCGTCGTCTCGTGAATTGAAACAACTGGGAGGCGACAGCCATCTCCTGGAAGGACAAAACATATACCGCCCACGCGGCTGCCGCGAGTGCTCCAACACCGGCTACATCGGCCGCACGGGAATTTATGAGGTGATGATTCCCAACCGCGAAATCCGCGAGGCCATCGAGCGCGGCGCAACGACGCTCGATCTGCGCCAACTTTGTTTGCGCGCTGGGATGAAAACGCTGCGGGAGGAAGGATCGCTGAAAATCCTCGCTGGAATCACTTCCGTTGAAGAAGTGATCCGCGTTACGACGGACGATGTCTTCGGCGAACCGAACGTCCAAGAGGAAGAAGATATCCATCCCTCCAACATCATCCCGCTGGAAGGGAGCGGTTGAGCTGCGCCTGATATCCGCTGTTATTTGCCCGGAGCGTATCGCAATAGCAACGCCAGATCGAGCGGGCCGGGCGTGGGCTGATACGTCAAATAAAACTGGGAGATGCGCTGATGCGTTTCCGCCGCGAAGGGCGTCAACCGCAGCCAGCGGGCGGGCAATTGCGCCAAGGATGGATCGGACTTGGGATTGCCGGTTACGTCTCCGAAAAGAACGCCGCTGTTCAAACGAGCAAAGCCTTGGACGACCGTTTTCCCCAGTTTTTCCATATCCGCCGCCGTGAAGACTTCCCCTTCGCCCGCCAAAATAATCGGCAACGACATCGTCAGCGAACCGTGCGAAATATCCTCCCCTTTGATTTTTTCCTTCGGCGCCGATTCCTTCACGGGTTCGATAGGCAGCCAATAAGGCCAGTAATATGCCCCGTCCGGCGCGAGCGTAAGTCGATTTTTGATATACCGCCCAATCGCAATCGCCCGCTCGCGATGTTCCTTTTTCCCATCCACTTTCCAAGCCCACCATAAGGCGCGTCCCATCGCGCTGAGCCGGTTACCGGGCAGCGGTTTGTTTTCCATGACGTTTTCTTGATCGAGGCCGATGTAATGGGCTTCCCCTTCGCCCGGCCCTTGCTGATACTGCCGGTCGTGATAAGAGAGACTTTCCTGCAAAGCGGCGAGAATCGAGTCGTATTCTTCGCCCAACGATTTTTTGTATTCGGGCGTTTTGTTCGCTAACGCAAGAAACTCGAACATGGGATAGAGGATCATCCCCGTATGCACGGCGAAGATGGCGCGTCCGCATTCGGCGTATTTGTCCGATCCCCACGCGGGAGCAATTTTTCCCGTCCACAGTTTCTTGTTGAGTTTATCGTCGCGCGCGGCGAGGATGGCGCGAATGGCTTCGAGATTGGCTTGCAGGTACTTGACGTCCTGCGTAACGCGGAACATTTCGTTGAGCGAAATCATGCGGTAGGACCACCCCCAAGCGATGCCGCCCTGATCGTTGCTCAACTGCTGCAAAGCGTCGCGAAAGGATTCGCCCATATAGAGTTCGTCATAGCGTTGGGGACTAGCGTACTCTTTCAAGCCGGGAAGGACGGCGGCCTTGGCGAATTTTTCCTCGAAGCGTCGGATATAGGCGGCATCCTCCTCCGCGCTCCACTGCGCAAGGGCGTTGAGGCTCGCAAACAGGATTACTATGATCCAAAGTCCGATGTTTCTTTTGCGAGAAAATAGTAGGAAACTTATGCCATTCATTCCACACTCCATTAACATTGCTTGAAGAATATCTTCCATGTAGGCTTTAAAATCCCTCGGCATAAACGGCATCAGCGAGAATGTTCTTTTTCAATCGCGGTTTGATGGATTCTTTCATGACGACGTCAACCTTACAAGCAAATAGGGTTTGCTGAAAAACCTTTACTACCTAGAAAAGAGAAGACGGAGCAGGGGGGCGGCGCCGTTCGCTTGACGATCGGAAAGCGTCGCCTGAGAATCCTTTCGGCGCATCCATGCAGATCCCAACT
>JBFMBP010000041.1 GCA_040755155.1 Candidatus Omnitrophota bacterium
ATGGGGAGATAGCGGTAGACGATAATCTTTGGCGGCGATAATTGATATTCCGAGAGAATAAAGGGACGTACAGGGCAACGGTCCAGTTCCTGGATATCCACTTCCAATCCCAACTGGCGAATCCAATCCAATAGGGCCTGCGGCGCTTGCAGTTCCTGATCGTAGGGTAATTGCATCGGCAGCTGCCTTTAGGAAGCGGCGTTATTTTTCCTCATTGGCCGGAAGTCGATCCTGGATATGGGAAATCTCCTTGAAGGAAACGCCCATGATAACGAGGCAGATAAAACCGAAGAGGATCGTCGGCGGCACTTGCGAAAGCCACATCACCCAGGCCGCCGCGCCCGCCGTGTTTTTTTCGATAAAAAAAGTGCGGTTCAGAATAACCAGCAAGGCGAAATGATACATGCCCACATAGCCCGGCATTTGGGGAAACATGACGGCGAAGCAAAGCCCCGCCATGACGAATAACGCGCCGGTCATGCTAATGATGGTAATATCCAACGACCAGAAGATAACCAGCTCGCTCCAAGTAACCGAAATCCATAATAACAAAGTTAAAAGAATGCAATAAAGAATCGCGAGCGGGCGGCGCAAAGTTGATGCGCCTTTCTCGAAAGATTCCACAGCTTTCAGCATCGGTCTGGATATTTTTTGCGGCAGGGGCCGGAACAATTTTTCCGCCGTTCTCAGACTCCATTCCGGCGCGTAACTCATGACGCCAATGGCGCCGATAAGGGCGATGAAGACAAAGACGCCCATCTTGGCGATCCCTTCGATCCAATCCAATGGATTAGCGATTTGAGGCGCGGATGCGCCGTTGATAGCCGTGATAGGTTGGGAGAAATCGGCGCCGGCGGGCGGGGCGGCGGGAAAGGGATAAATCCAAAAAACAAAGGCGAGGATGAGCAATAAACCCAACAGATCGAAGACGCGCTCCATGATGATGGTTGCCAAAGCGGTGGAAAAGGCGTGAGTGGAGGAGCGCCAAACGAGGAAAGGCCGGATCAATTCGCCCATGCGGGCGGGAAGCACGCCGTTGGCCATAAAGCCGATGTTATTGATCAAAAACAATTTCCCCAAAGGAACAAGCGGTTGTCCTAAAAAAATTTGCCAGCGTATAGTGCGAATCAACATGGAAAGAACCTGCACAGCGATGGCCAGCAGGAAATAACCAATATGAACTTGGGACATGTGCGCCCAGACGACAGACCAATCGTCAATGCTTTGGGAAAAAAGATAGAGACAGAATCCACCCAGGATGAGAGCGGCGACGATTTGAAACTTCTTGGATTTCATTATTGATTGTCCTGAGATGAAAGTATGGAATCGGGATCGAAGCGCCGCTGCGCTTCTTCATATATACGGGCGATGGGAACGCCGGTCTCGCGGTGAATTTTCATGCAATCGTCGTATTCTGGCGTGAAGCGCTTTTCTACGCCGAAGCCCCAGCTGACTTTTCCTCGAATCGGCCCCCAGGAAGTTGAGACATTGGCGGACTGCCGCAGCAGCGTGCGGCGCTCGCACTCGTAAAAGCGGAGACCGATAGTGGAACTTTGGCGCAAGACAACGCGGGCCAGCTCTTCTTTCAAATGAAGCGGCGCCAAAACCGTCAGCTGCGTGGCGGGCCGATTTTTCTTCATCATGATGGGAGTCAAAGTCGCGTCGAGCGCTCCCGCTTGGAAGAGGCTCTCTATCAGCGGCTCGAAGAATTCAGGATTCATATCGTCGATATTGGTCTCGAGGACGGCGATAACGTCGCGTCCGGCTTCGGCCTCGCCGAGGAAAACGCGCAGCAAATTCGGCCTCCCCTCGATAACGCGGGAACCGGCGCCGTATCCCACAGTCTCAAGAATCATAGAGGGCATGGGAGATGATCCCGCGCAAAGGGCGTTCAGCAGAGCCGCTCCGGTGGGAGTAACCATCTCCAACGTTCCGCCGTTGGAATAGAGGCTGAAGCCGCGCAAGAGTTCCGCCGTGGCGGGGACGGGCAGCGGCAGGCGGCCATGCTGCGTTTCGCCGGAAAATCCCTCGCCGACAGGGATTTTGGAACAAGCGAATCGCTCGACGCCCAAGAGATGAAGGCCGAGCAAGGTTCCGGAGATGTCGACGATGGCGTCGAAACAACCGACTTCGTGAAAATGGATATGATCGAAGGGTTTGTTGTGAACTTTGCCTTCCGCTTGGGCGAGGGCGGTGAAGACTTGTTCAATGCGCTGGCGGACATTGCCCGGCCAGCTTATGCGATCGGCGATTTGCAGCACGTCGGCGAGATGGCGATGGACGTGATGCTCTTCTTCCACCTGGACGTGAACCTGAGTCCCCGCCAGTGGGCCGCGTTGAACTTTTTCGGCGCGCAGGTCGAATCCCGGTATATTCAGACCGGCCAGATGGTTTTTAATTTCTTCCAGCGGACAGCCCGCATCCACTAAGGCGCCTAAACACATATCCCCGCTGATTCCAGAGAACGCATCGAAGTATATTATTTTCATCGAATAAACGCCTTAGCCTTTCCACTGCAATTTTGGGCATATCCAAGAATCGTTATAAATTTCCTTGCCTTTATCCCTTTACTAAAGAGCGAGAAGATGAGAAACGCGAGATAGTATTCCTATACAGTCAAAACGCCCGCGCTCGTTTCGCCGTTTCGTCTTTGCATTCGGACGCGAAAGGCTCACAATAGAATTCTATGGTTAAAAACACATTAGGGTAAATAGCCATGAACTTTCAATTTTACTCTCCAACGAAACTTATCGTAGGGGCGGGAAAAGCGGCGGCGGCTGGAGATATCGCCGGGGAATTTGCAAAAACGGCGCTAGTAATTTACAGCCAATCTCTACGTCAAACCTCCATCGTCTTCGATTCGTTGCGATCCAAAGGCATAAAAATTGTCGAATATAAAAAACCGTCCGGCGAACCGGACGTAGAGACGGTTGACGCGGCGGCGGATGCAGCGAGACGGGCGCAGTGCGGCGTTATCGTATCCATCGGCGGCGGTTCTACGATCG
Organism: Candidatus Omnitrophota bacterium; assembly: GCA_040755155.1. Classification (NCBI taxonomy): domain Bacteria; kingdom Pseudomonadati; phylum Candidatus Omnitrophota; species Candidatus Omnitrophota bacterium. Next base: position 3,006 of record JBFMBP010000041.1, read on the forward strand.
ATCTCGCCAAAGCGGCGGCGGGATTGGCGTCAAACGGGGGCAGCGTTGTGGAGTACTTGGAAGAAGTAGGAACGGGACGGCAAGTTGTTAAGCCAGCCCTGCCGCATATCGCCCTGCCAACGACGGCGGGGACGGGAGCGGAAGTTACGAAAAACGCCGTTATCTCTTCGCGGACGGGACGGTTCAAGAAAAGTTTCCGCAGCCCTTATCTTTTTCCCGCCGTTGCGATTCTCGACGCCCAGCTGACGGAGAGCCTGCCGCCGCAACAAGCGGCGTACAGCGGCATGGACGCCATCACGCAGTTGATCGAAGCGTTCCTGACGCGAAAGGCCACGCCGATTACGGACGCGCTAGCGCTGCATGGATTGGAATTGGCGCTGCCGTCCATCCACGACGTTTGCCGCGAGGGCAGTTCCATCGAAGCGCGAGAGAATATGTTGCTGGCTAGTACGCTCAGCGGGATATGCCTAGCCAACGCCGGATTGGGTTTAGCGCATGGATTCGCTTCCGGCTTGGGCGCGTTGTACGATATTCCTCACGGCAAAGCGTGCGCCATTCTCTTGCCTCACGCGATGAGAATCAACCTTAATGCCGCGCAAGCGAAACTAGCGCGGATTGGGGCGCTTTTCTCGAATAGCGGATCGGCGAACGAAGAAGCGTTAGCGGATCGCGCCGTGAAAGTGATCGAACAACTGACCGCCGAATTGGGAATTCCCGCCGATTTGAAATCGCTGCGCATTCCGACGGATGAACTTGATTTGTTGGCGAAGATGTCGATGGGGAACAGCATGAGAGGAAATCTCGTAGAGATTACGCAGGAATTGGCGAAGGAACTTTTGAGTCAATGGATATGAAAACAAAATGGCGTTGGGGCGTTGAGTGGGCGGCACTGTCCATCGTCGTCGTCAGGCCGTCGTTGGATGCGTTAACCGAAGCGGCCATTCCGCTGGGACCATTAAAATTCAACCTGGCGGGGGGCGTTAGTTTGGGATTAATGGCTCTTGGCGTTTTTTGGTTTTTCTTGTTGGAAAAGAACGAGCGTTGGAGAATCGGCGCCGAGCCATTGTTTTGGATTACAGCGGCTTGGCTGACAGTTCTTTGCCTATGGGCGTTTATCCCCGTCTTGCAGCATGGAACGAGCTGCTTGTATGGCGTACGCGAATGGCTGCGATTGCTTTCCTATTTGCCGCTGTTCGCCATTTTGCATAACGCCGCGCGCGAAAATCGGGGACGGCGGATTGTCGCCGCGTTGTTTATTTCCTTGTTGATTCCCTGCCTGACAGGTTTTTATCAATTGTTATTTCATGAAGGAGCGATAGTGCGGGGCGTACATCGGATTCAGGGGACGTTCGTTCATCCCAATCCTTTTTCGTTCTATTTATCGTTAATGATTGGCCTGACTTATTGGCAATGGCGATGGAGCGAACGCCGCGCCGCTTGGATGGCGTTGATGATTGGGGAAATGATCTTGCTATTGGCGACATTCAGCTTCACCGGTTTAGCCATGCTGGGAACAATGGGGTTGAGCATCGCGATGGGCGAGAGCCGCCAGCTGCGCCGAATTGCATTGGCGGCGGGGATTCTGTTTCTCGCCGTATTCATTGCTACGCCCACGGGGCGTTATCGTATATGGGAAGAAATGGGCATCGAAAATTTGGACGAAATCGAGAGCACTCATCGCATGACCAACTCGCTGACGTGGCGGCTGCTCAATTGGCGGTTTCTTTACCGGGAATGGGCGAAAAGCCCGTGGGTAGGTTTTGGATTGAATAGTACGCCTAAGATCAATCCCATGAGAAACGCGCAAGGCGTTGGACACGATCCACATAACGATTACGTGCGCTACTTGGCGGAAACCGGAGCGCTGGGTTTGGCGGGTTTTTTGGCGTGGGCGATAGGGATTGGAGCGGGGCTGCGGCGCTTGCTGGACGCCGCGGCGGCGGGACCGGCGCGCAGTCTGGCGCTAATGGCAATAGGCGTTTACATCGCCTGGCTGGTTGGGAGTCTGAACGATAACCTCATCACGGCGACGGCGTATCAGTATTGTTTATGGGCAATCTTCGCGGCGGCTTGCGGCTGGACGCAATTGGATTCCAGCCAAACGGACGCGCCGGAGACGGCTCCATGACGCCGCGCCTTGTTACTATACATCCCTTCGATCCTTGGGGAAGCAAAATCGGCGGCATTGAAAGCGCCATTCGGACAATGTTTCAATATGCGCCGGCCGATTGGCCGACGGCGTTGATCGGAGCGACGGAGAATCCCGATCAACGGCCATTAGGAGCGTGGAGAGAATTGGATTTTCACGAAAAAAAACTGGCCTTTTATCCCATACTCAAAGATTTGCAACCAAACCAACGAAGACGGATTCCCTTGTTTCTGCGATTTCCGTTGCGATTGCGTAGAGAAAAATTCGATTTGGATAATGACGTATTGATCTATCACCGCATCGAGCCGCTGGCCTTCGCATCGATTCCCAGCTCAAAAAAGGCGCTGATTTTTCATGGCGATCCCGATGAAATAACAGGACCGCAATCCGAAGTGCGCTGGCGGCATGTTCCTTGGCTGTACCGGAAAATGGAGTCGTTGGCGGTTGGACGCGCCGATAAGATTTTCGCCGTCAGCCGCCGGGGAGTGGAGACGCTGCAAAAGCGATACCCCAAGCGAAGAGAAGATATAATTTTCCAGCCGGTATGGCTAAGCGGCGAATCGTTTCATCCAGCGGAGGATAAAGATAAAGTCCTAACGCAAGTTGCGGAGCGATACGGGTTGCCGCCGAACAAGCGCTTCGTTCTTTTTGCGGGAAGATGGGAGAAGCAAAAACATCCGTTGCTGGCGTTGGAAGCGTTCTCCCAGCTGGCGGAAACGGAAAGAGCCATTCATTTGCTCCTGGCGGGAGAAGGAAGCCTGCAAGCGGAAATGGAGCAGCGCATCCGCCGCTTGAATTTGAGCGGACGGGCGCATCTCTTAGGACCGTTGCCGCCCGAAAGGCTGGCTGAGGCGATGCAAGCCAGCTGCGCTTTATTGATGTCGTCGCATTTCGAAGGGATGCCGATCCTGGCGTTGGAAGCGCTGGCCTGCGGTTTGCCAGTCGTTTCCACGGCGGCTGGGGAAATCCCGGCGATTATCGAGAATGGACGATCGGGGCGCATCGTACGCGATTTCACGCCGCCAGCGCTGGCGGAAGCTTTGCGCGATGTCGTCTCGCATCCAGAGCCATACCGGCAAAAGTATTGCGTCCAAGCAGCCAGCCCTTACCAGCCCGCAGCGGCGCTGGCCGCGTTTTTTGCGGCGTTGCGCCAGTGGTCGAAAACGACATGACGGAAAACCGTATTACTCTCTTCGATATCCCCATCGACAATCTCTCGATAGAGGACGCCATCAATAAGATAATTCAGAGATTGGCGGGAGAAGGCGCAGTACGGATTTATTTCGTCAACGCCCATGGCGTGAACGTCTCGCGCATCGACTCCGAATATTTGCATATTTTGCAGAAGGGAGATTGCATTTTCGCCGACGGCGTTGGGATGCGCTGGGCGGCGCGGGCGATGGGGACGCCATTGTTGGACAACGTCAACGGCACGGATTTATTCCCCCGATTGTGCCCGCTTCTGCAAGAGAGTTCTTTTCGGGTGTTCCTTTTGGGCGCAGAGCTGGGCGTAGCGCAGAAAATGGCGGAAGAGATTTGCAAGAATTACCCCGGCCTTGCAATTAGCGGATGGCATCACGGATACTTTTCGCCGCAAGAAGAAGAAGAGGTTATCCAGAAAATCCGCGCCGTCAAAACGGACTTGTTGCTGGCGGCGCTGGGCGTACCCAAACAGGAGAAATGGCTGGACGAGCATCTGCATAAAACGGGGGCGCGAGTAGGAATAGGCGTCGGAGGATTGTTCGATTTCTATTCCAACCGCATTCCCCGCGCGCCCCGCTGGATGCGAAAGATGGGGCTGGAATGGTTGTACCGGTTGTATCGGGAACCCAAGCGATTATGGCGGAGGTATGTATTAGGAAATGGCTATTTCTTGCTATTGTTGGTTGCCGCCTATCTCAAAATTCCCTTGGATAAACTAGATAAATTCAAACCGCGCCTCGATTGAGGGACGCAAAGGTGAAAGAATGCGGCGGAGCATGAAACTCTAACGCCTTTACTTCAGTAATAAACTCATTATGATATATCAAAATTGATATTTATCCATTATCAAAAAATGATAAATATTTACATATCTATCAGATATTATTATATTTAATATGAACACTTTCAAATATCAAAATGAATTCTTATTTAAAGACTTATCCATGGTTGACTTTTCGATTGGATTTGCGCCAAGCCAAGCCGCGATTTTGGATTTTGCTGGGCGAAGCGCTATCCAAATGCGAGCATATTTCTGGCGTTCCCTTGCGTCCGGCGACGGCGAAAGAGTTGCATAACGTTTATCTGGCCAAAGGAATCATGGCGACCACGGCCATCGAGGGCAACACCCTGACGGAGAGCGAAGTCCGGGCGAGAATCGAGGGCGCCTTGCCGCTTCCTCCTTCCAAAGAGTATCTTGGTCAGGAGGTAGACAATATATTGGAAGCCTGCCATGAAATCGCCTCTCGCTTGTTCTCTCCCGGCTATAGCGAAAAAATAACGATCGAACAAATCAAAAATTACAACCGGCTGGTTTTAAAAAAATTGCCGTTGAGTTCCGAAGTAATTCCGGGGGAGATTCGAAAACACGCCGTAGGAGTCGGCCAATATCGCTGCCCGACTCCCGCCGAATGCAAAACGCTATTAGAAAAATTATGCGTTTTTTTAAACGAGGATTTTCAAGGTTCAGATCTGCCGCGCATGGCGTATTCCATTTTAAAAGCCATCATGGCTCATCTCTATCTCGCTTGGATTCATCCTTTCGGCGACGGCAATGGCCGGACGGCGCGTTTGCTGGAATTCGAAATTCTTTTAGCTGCCGGAACTCCTACGCCCGCCGCTCATCTTCTCAGCAACCACTACAATGCGACTCGGCATGAGTATTACCGGTTGCTGGATTACGCCAGCCGATCGGGAGGGGATGTCATGCCCTTTCTGGATTATGCGATTCAAGGTTTCGTGGACGGCTTGCGGGAACAATTGGCCATTATCCGGGAACAGCAGCATGACGTGGCGTGGCGAAATTACATTCACGAATTGTTTAAAGATAAAACCAGAAAAACAAATGTACGCCGCCGTCAATTAGCGTTGGATTTGTCTCAAATAAATGAACCCACGCCGGTTTCAAAAATCCGCCGGTTGAGTCCCCGGTTGGCGGAATACTACGCCCAAAAATCGCCTATAGTAATTTTACGGGATATCGACGATTTAATAAGAATGGGATTGGTGGAAAAAACCAAAGAAGGGATCCGAGCCAAACGAGAAATCATTCTATCCTTTCTACCGCAAACGCGGCGGGATACTTGATGAGCGCTTTTTTTAACTCGCGTTTCGTTATTCCATACCCCTTTCCCCAAAGAGAGAGCGCTTTCGAGGATTTTTGCTTTGGATAAAAAATTGGTTGAATTTGTAGGGAACTATAGTACACTATTGATAAGATTATGGAATTATACGCAACCGTTTGGAGTCTTGAGGCTTATTGTACGCAACGCGGAAAAACGCCTTTTATCGAATGGCTTGAATCCCTTGATAGGAGCGATCAAAAGAGGATTGAGGTTCGATTGGGTAAACTACGATATGGAAACTTTGGAGACAGCAAAAGCGTAGGCGAAGACGTTTACGAGTTGCGGTTCACTTTTGGAAAAGGATTTCGCATTTACTATGGTCGAGCTGGAAACCGGCTTATTTAATTGCTTTGCGGAGGGGATAAAAGTAGTCAACAGCAAGATATTAAACAGGCAAAAAACTATTGGAATCAATACAAAAAGGAATCGTCATGAGTCCTGCGATCGATTTTCACGCTTATAAATTGGAAAAAATCCGCGATCCCGAATACGCCAAGGAATACCTGCGGCTGGCTCTCGAAGACAGCCGCAAAGAAAACGATCGGCAACTCTTTTTACTTGCGTTGAGGGATGTAGTGGAAGCGCAAGGAGGCATTCCCGCGTTAGCCCCAAAAATCGACATGCCCAAACGAAGCTTATATAAAGCTATTTCGGAAAATGGAAATCCCCGCTTTCACACTCTCGAAAAAATTCTCGACGGCCTTGGTCTTCGATTGTCAGTAGAATCTGCGAGATAAAAAAACTCTGTCCATCCTACTTCTTCTCCCCGCCCGCTGTGACGCCGCCGGACATGACGAAGGCCATGACGTCGGAACTGTCCGCTTTTAGTCTCTCCACTTGATCCTTGGGGAAGAGAAAGAGGTTTCCCGCGAAGTTGAAGGATTGGGGCAGGTAGACGGCGACGTAATCCTCCAAGCCGAAATTCTTCAAACTTTCCCGCGTAACGAAGCCGATGACCTTGGCGGCGCCGCCGGGGATGAGGGTTACGGCAACGGGCTTGTCGAAACTCTTTTTATCTCCAACGAAGGCGCCGATAAGATCCTTGATGGAGGAATAGAAAATTTTGAGCAGGGGCAGACGGGCGAAAAGCCGGTCGATCAAATCGAAAAACCATCGGAAAAGAACGCTGGAAGCCAAATAACCAACTGTGATAATGATCACCAGCGTGGCCAGAAAGCCGAATCCTGGAATATTGAAGGGAAGAATGCCTCGCAGCAGGCCGTCGATAAACGTAAAGAGTTTGATTATGGCGTAAATCGTTGCGATTAAGGGGACCAGAACCAACAGCCCTTTTCCAAAGTTCTTGGTGATGGATTTCATCTTTTACTCCTCAATGCTATTTTGTTGCGAATCTTCTTCGTCCCAATTCTGCCGGGGATTGCTGCGAAGATTCGCTAATATATTCACGATTTTCGTTGAACTGAGCGTCAATACGACGCCAATGTCAAGCGACAATTATTCTTCCCCCTCGACGACAATTATTTTTCCCTGTTTGACTCAGCAACCAATCCGTCTTTGAAACGCGGTTATAGGAATGTAGATTTGTGATTTTTTCCTCCTGGGCCTGG
>JBFMBP010000042.1:0-3313 GCA_040755155.1 Candidatus Omnitrophota bacterium
GGATTTGTATTGCGGCATGGGGCTGTTTTCTTTATCGACAATGGATTTAGTAGATAACGCGCTAGGGATAGAAGCCCATCCGGAATCGATTCGCCTGGCGCAGGAAAGCGCGGCGGGAACAAACGTTCGCTATATCTGTTCGGAGGCGGAACGGTTAGAGCCGGAAGTTTTGGAAGGTTGCAACATATTGCTGGCCGATCCCCCGCGAGCGGGAATGCACTCCCGCGTTTTGGAGATAATCCAGCGGCAGTCCTTTCGCGAAATTCTTTACATCTCCTGCAATCCCAAGCAGGGCGTCAAGGATTTGGCCCCACTCCTCCCGCTATACCGGTTGGATTCCATCAAATTATTCGATCAATTCCCCCAAACGCCCCATGTGGAGATGATTATTCATCTGCGAAGAGAATCGGAGGATGGGTCGCGTCGTTTGATCCATCGATTAGTCCTCTAATAAATAGTGATGGGTCAAAAAAGCAACCCGTCCTACTTTTTCTATAACTCCAGGCGCGAAGAGAACGCCATTGAAAGCGTGGTTTCGTCGGCGTATTCCAGTTCGCTGCCGGAGGGCAGGCCGCGCGCCAAACGAGTAACTCTAACGCCGAGAGGACGAATCACGCCTTGCAGATAAACCGCCGTCGCGTCGCCTTCGATAGTGGGATTGGTAGCAACGATCACCTCTTTGACGGGATGATCCAGCCGCTTTAACAGCCGGGAAACGCCGATCTCTTCCGGCCCGACGCCGTCGATAGGCGATAAAGCCCCTCCAAGAACGTGATAAAGGCCGGAATATTTCCCCGTCCGTTCGATCGCCAGCAAATCCTGCGGCTGCTCGATGACGCAGATCGTCGCGCGATCTCGCTGGGGATCTCCGCATACGTGGCAGGGATCAGAATCGGAAAAGTTTCCGCATAGCGAGCATTTTTTGACTTGATTCGCTAGCCGGGAAAGGGCGGCGATCAATTCGTCGATCTCTTCTTTCCGGCGCTTCAACAAGGCGAACGTAAGACGTTGGGCCATGCGGGGACCGATTCCCGGAAGCTTGGCCAATTGCTTGGCTACGGCGTCGATGGAAGAAGGACCTGCCGTTTTCCGGCCGGGGGGAGGAGAGGATTCGTTCATGACGTTATTCCGGGGATCGATATTCCGCCCGTCAAGGAAGTCATGCGTTCCTTCACGATTTCCTGAACCCGGGTCTGAGTTTCGTTCACGGCGGCGGCGATCAAATCTTCCAGCATGGCGACATCGTCCTTGTTGACGATTTCAGGATCGATCTTGATCGAAGTGATTTTTTGTTTTCCATTCATGGCGATGGTAACCATGCCGCCGCCTGCGCTGGCGCTGACTTCAACGTTTTCCAGTTCCTGTTGAATTTCGGCCAAACGCTGCTGCATGGTGTGGGCCTGCTTCAACATATTGGCTAAATTTCCTAAACCTTTCATTCAATCCTCCTTTGTCTTAATTTCAATATATTATTGATACTTTCAATAAATCCTTACTTTGAATCATCCTTCCTTAAAAGGCTTGATGCTGACGATCCGGCCCGGCAATTCGTCCATTAATTTACAAAACATTTTGTCGCTTTGCGCTTTATCGAGCAACTCTTTTTTGTTCGGCTCCTTTTTCTTGATCTCCGGCGCGGCTCCTGGATGTTCGTGCGTTGGATGAATATCGCCGCGGGTTTCGTATCGTATTCTCAGCGTTTTTCCAAATACCTTCTCGACGATTTGGGAAATCGTTTTCCGATTTTTTTCGTTTTCCAACGCCTTGATATTAAAGAGAGAATTTTCCGCTGGTATTCCTACTTGGATCGAACCATTGTCGAAAGCGAGCAGTACGCTGCCATCCAGGGCGCTTGCGATAACGGGATTTTTTTCCACTTCGTTGAGAAAATGGGTCCACATGCTCGCAAGCGACGCCGTAAGAACTGCCGGTGAAGCGATAGGGGCCGCTTCCGGGGCAGACGCCGCTTCCGGCTCGCCATCATCTTCTACGGCATCGTAGAGATCGTTCGATAACAACAGCTCTGGTTGGGGCTTAGGTTTCGCTGTCGGCGCAACGGCGTGCGAAACGGTTGGGGCCGGTATTGCTGGAGGCGGCGAAACGATGGAGGAGGAAGCGCCGGAAAAAGTGGAGAGCGCTTTGAGAACGTCTTCGATCTTAACCGCCTGGCTCGCCTTGGCCGCCTTGATAGCCGCCATTTCCAGAATGATGCGCCCTTCGGAGGAATTTTTCATCCGCCGTTCCGCTTCCCAGAAAATATCCGTCGCATAGAGAATCTGTTCCAGCGAGGCTTGTTTGGCTGATTGCAGAATTTGTTGAATATACTCGTCGGGAAGGTCGAGCAGATTCGCATTCGCTTCCGAAACCTTGATGACGGCGAGGCGGCGAAGATGATGGAGTCCTTCGATCAAAAACGAGAGAAAATCTTTGCCGCGAACGTTGGCTTGTTCCATAAGGCCGAGGATTGTCGGCAGATCGTGGCGCAACACGGCGGAGATAAAGCGGTCGATAACGTCGAATTCGATGACGCCGAGCGCGTCTTCCACTTCGGCGAGTTGAATCTTTCCCGAAGAAAACGCGACGATTTGATCCAGAAAAAACAGCGCGTCCCTCAGCCCGCCTTCGGACTTGCGGGCGATAAGATACAGGACGCCGTCGCGTTCGGCGGCGCTGGCGAATTGAATTTCCTTTCGATTCGAGACGATTTTTTTGAGATGCTCGACGATCACTTTGTGTGGAATACGGCGGAATTGGAACCGCTGGCAACGGGAAAGAATCGTCGGCAGAATTTTGTTCAATTCCGTCGTCGCCAAGATAAACCGGACGTGACTGGGCGGTTCTTCCAAGGTCTTGAGAAAAGCATTGTTCGCTTGGGGCGTGAGCATGTGAACTTCGTCGATAATGTAGACCTTATATTTGCCGAAAGCAGGAGTAAAACGCACGTTCTCGCGCAAGGCTTTGATTTCATCGATGCCCCGATTGGAAGCGGCGTCGATTTCGAGAACGTCGCTATGCGTTCCCTTGTTGACGGCGAGGCAGGAGGAGCATTGGTTGCAGGGTTCGGCGTCTTGCGGATTCTCGCAATTCATAGCCTTGGCCAGAATGCGGGCGGTGGTCGTTTTGCCTGTTCCCCTTGGCCCTACGAGCAAAAAAGCATTGGCGATTTGCCCCCGTCTCAGGCTGTTTTTCAAGGTTTGGATGACATGATCCTGAGCGAGAACTTCCGAGAAGGAACTGGGGCGGAATTTTAAAGCGGAAACAATATACTCCGAGGCAGACATTCGAATCCCGTTATCCGGAAACTTGCCGAATC
>JBFMBP010000042.1:3413-10073 GCA_040755155.1 Candidatus Omnitrophota bacterium
GGGTGTGCACCCTCTCGTTGAAGCAACGGATCCAAGCGCCACCGAGCAGGCGGCTCCCGCCGGGCTGCCCCATTGCACATGCCGGTTTCCGCTTAAGGCTGCTTCCTTTCGGATCTGACCTGGTTCACGAGCCGTCATTGCATGGGACCCAACGATCAACGCTCCTTACTCGGCGCTGCCTCACAGCCGTCCCCCGAAGAAAGGGAATTCAGCCCTGCTGGAGCGGGTTGCAGGTACAGGGAACCGCTGCCTCCCCGCCTAGCACACCCTTGTTGGTTTACAAGTACATTCCATTTTCCAATTCGGCAATATCGCCGGATCGGCCAATGCCTGGTTTACTGCGATTTCGTTTGTTGATATTCGCCCCATGTCGTAATGACGACGTTCTTGATCGCCACCGGATTAATGGGCCGATCCCCGCGGTTTTTCGTTTCCGGAACGATGGGAGCCGTAACGATTTTATCCACGACTTCCAATCCCTCTAAGGTTTCGCCAAAGACGGTGTATTTTCCGTCCAAGGAAGGATAAGGGACTTGGCAGATGAAAAACTGGCTGCCTGCGCTATTGGGATCGCTGGATCGAGCCATGGAAAGCGTTCCCCGGATATGGGGCTTATTGTTGAATTCCGCTGGAACCGTAGATCCCGGTCCTCCCATTCCCCAGCTGGAGACATCGGCGGTTTTCGTATTGGGATCTCCGCCTTGAATCATAAAACCGGGGATAATGCGATGGAATTTGGTTCCATTATAAAAGCCGGAGCGGGCCAATTGAACGAAATTCTCCACATGTTTCGGCGCAACGTCGGGGAAAAAACCCAGAACGATGACTCCCGCGTCGGTATCCAGTACGGCGACCTCTCGATGGTTTGGATTGTTCATATTTATGTCTTCCTGATCGGCGGCCGCACTGGCGGAGGGAGTATCCGCCGCCGCGGGCGCCGGTGATGATTCGGAAGCCGGAGCTGGGGCCGCCGTCGCCGTTGGCTCTATGACGGCGATTTGCTCTGTGGAATTATCCATTGCGCACGAAATGGTTAAAGTCAAACAAGCCATTGCGGCCAATAAAACCAAACAACGCTTACTCATTTATCATCCTCCGATGGCGATAACGCTTTTCGGCAATACATAGTAATCCATTCTTATTGTTGATGCAGCGCAGCGCTTCCTTACGGTTTGGGAGTTTCCACCGCCGCTGGAACCGGGGTAGCTTCCGCAGGTTGTTCAGGAGCCACTGTGGGCGCTGGAGCCTCTTCCGCTGCGGGAGCCGCTGTAGGAGTTGCTTCAACTGCGGCGCTCTGTTCGACCGTCTCCGTCTTCGCCGCCGAATCGGCATCCTTAGCCGCTTCTTCTTGTGGAGCGCAGGAGATCATAAAAGCAAAACACGCCGCTATCGCCAATAAACCGAACCAACGTTTGCTCATTTTCTTAAACCTCCGATTTTCATAGATATTTTTCGTTGGTTCTTCCGAGGAAGAACCAATTGTATTCAAGCAACCTATTTTAACTCATTTTCTCCAAAAAGGAGAAGTCAACACGGTTAAACTACTCATTCATCCATGAATAAACAAGGGTTTACATTATTTTCCATGATGAACGATAAGCCTTGTTTTTTATCGATTTGCGAAAAATAATCCTCACTTTTTTCAAAATGATAAATACGGAAAATCATAAAAATTTATTTTTTCCATAACAATTATCCCAAGTTGCCTGCCGTCAAAGTATTAGAACAGCGTTAACGATTGGGAGAATGTTGGCGCGCCTTTGGCTATATCTATCCATACCTATGGCTTTGTCTTGATTGCCAATGCCGATGAAAATCGATGGCGCCGATCCATTAAGAACGCCATTTCATTCTCATCGCCCTTTTGTAATGGGGAGGATTGGATGAGATTCATCATAATTCCGATCTTTTTAATCTCATTCCTTCATAACGCGGATTCCGCCGAGATATTACGGATGAGGCATTATCTGGAAGAGCATTTTCTCGGCGCATGGGGAAATAGCAGACCACTTCATCAAGGCGCCCAATCGTCTGAATACGCAAATACGCCGGAAATATTTCATAAACGAACGTTTTTTTGGGATATAACCATAGACGCTAGCCAGTCTCCCGCAAAACTCTTTCGCAAAAATCACCGTAATATGGAAACCGTCGCGGAAGAATGGGGCGTCTTGCCGGATAATGAAGATTATTCCCAACCGCTTTCCGCTCATGGAAAACTATGGATACTTGTATCGCATGAAGAAAAATGGACGTTGTACAGCGCGCCTCTTGCGCAAGAGAAAGCCTCGTGGTCGCCACATGCCGTCGATATTCACGGGGATATCAAGACGTTCGCCGCCGATCGCAACAATGATCCCGTCGTAATCGCCGATTCCGAAGGTTATTTAAAAATAACGGGGAAATTCACGGGAGGCGGCGGCGGGATCGCGTGGGAAAAACCTGAAAAAATTTCTGTATCCGAATACAACGCTTTCTTGAAAGCTAACGCCGTCCTTGAAGGAAATGAGGAAATGTACGGCGAGTTCGATTTGCATCGTCAAGGCGCAATGCTGGCGCTGGCCTGGAAAACCGCCGCCGACGGCGGCGCGAAAATTCGATATCGCGTCAGCAAAGGGCCTGACGAACCGTATGGAGCCTGGCGAACTCCAACCGGCAGCCATTCCGCCAAACTCGACGAAACAGCCCAATTCTTGCAATACCATTTAACGACAGCCATGGAAGACGAACAGGGGAAAAGAATCTGGCCGGATATCCAATTATCGTATCGATTCGAAGATTCAGGCGCAGGACGTCCATTGCCCCTACGCTTGGACACTGGTGGATCGTCTTCGGTGAGCGTTAATAATTTGGATTTTCCTCAGGATAAACAATCCCCATCGGCGAATGAACAAGAGAAACCTTCCATACCGGATCTTAGCGAAACGAATCCGCCCAGCGGCGATTCTCAAGAAAAACCAAAAAGGGATAAGTCAGATAATCCCGAAAAAACATCGAGCGATGCGCCGTCAAATGCTCCGGACAATAATCATCCGCAGAATAAAGATCGAAGCGATTCGAATCCTCACAATCCCAACGAATCGGATAATTCGAAGCAAGATAAGCCATTGCAAAATACTCCGCATAACCAGCCGCAACGATCGATTCAATCTCCCTACGAACCGGACGGCGATCCTAACAGCGGCGGAGAAAAAGCCCCAGCGCCGCAATCTTCGCCGAATCCCTCGATGAAGCAGGGAACTACAGCCACGAATCCGCCGACAGATCAAAAAGCGCCATCATGTCCAGAAAAAAAGGAAACGCCGAATCGCCGGGAAAAGGACAATCCTTCCGAACCAAGCAATGGGAATAATGGAGAAGATAGTTCCGGCGGCCAAGGCGCTTCTCCAACATCAACTCCAAATTCAGCGAGTAACGTAGGGCAAGGCGGCGTAGCGTCCAGAGGCGATGGTGGAAACGGTTCGGCGGGAAGTGAGAGCCATCCTTCATCATCGCCCAAATCCCCCACTCATAACCATCCCGATTCCATACCTTATTCTCCCATCATGGCCGTAAATTCACCTTCACAAGGAAACAATAACGAAAAACAACAGAACGAACCGGCGGATGGCGGTAATCATAACGCCGCCGCTGGAGATCAAGGCGAAGCATCAAGCGGAACAAAGAATCCCGCTGCGGATTCCAATACGAATAAGAATCATCCCGGCAAGAAAGACCTGGGAAGTTCGAGCGGGGACGCCCCTGTTGGACCAGAGACAGAGGAAGATGGTTTTCATCCCGGCCATCAAGGCGGCGGCGGCGCTGCTGGAGAGGAAGGCGAAAGCCAAGAGAGCCAAAGAGCGCCTTCCGCTGAACTTCCCGGGTCGAGGCCATTCCAACAGCCTTATTTACAACGGGAGACGAACAGTCCGATAACAGCGGGGGGAGGAAGCGGCGGGGGTGCGGGTCGATCCATCGTTCATGCGACGGCGGCGAGTCTGGGGCGGATAAAAAATCCAGATAGAAAAACAAATCCATCGCCGCTTGGTAAAAGAATACTTCCTGGTTGCCTGGGATTCTTACTTTTCTTTTTGATTTGGCGAAAAAAGAAACAAGAAGAAGCGAATTCATCCCAACTCCATCAAGCAGTCGATTCCTCTAGCGCCGCTTGCGCTCCGGACGCGGAGAAATGGAGTTCTTTTCTGCAAGAAAATGATTCCGCGCATGATTTGGGTTGGGACAAAATATGTTCCTTCGATTCTCGCCTAATCGCCTTGAGCGTATCAGGTGAACGGGCAGCGTTGATGAAAGACGATGGGCGGTTATGGACGGGTTCCAGCCGATATCTATTCGAAGGGTGCGATGGCAAGGAGGAAAACGCGGTTTTAACGTTGTCGGGAAATTTGGATCGCCAGGCGAAAAACGCTTGTCTGGCTTTGGGAAAGAATGAGTTCTACATCGCAGCAGAAGACAGGCGAGGCCGATCCTTGTCGAAAGCATTCGCTATATCGCCGGATGGGAGCGAACTTTCGCGTAAATTCGCAGCGCCAAAAGAATTGAAATCACTCCAACGCTTATGTCTGGTTGGAAAGCGCATTCTGGCGGCGGGATTCTCCACCGATGAAATGAAAGTATTCGAAGCCTCAATAGGGCCGGAAAAAATCGGTCATTGGCAAGAGATGCGTCCCGAAGGATTGAAGGAGGGAAAAATCGTCGCCGTTTCGTCGGGTTCCGATACGTTAGTCGCGGGAACTCCCGCCAATGATCCCCACACTCTATGGTTATACGAAAAATCGGCGAAAGGCTGGCGCCCCTTAGCAACAATAGATTATCGCGGCGATGAGATTCTGCTCTATTCCGAACCAAAGCGGTGTTTCATGATGGATCGGACAGCTGGAGATAAAACCTTCCGCTTCCAAGCATTTACGAGGGACGAGAAAGGGCAGTTTACGGGAAAGCTCGCCAGAACCTTAGAACTTCCAGGAGATTTTTCCCTTTCTGCAATGAATATATGGGAAGGACGGTTGATTCTCATGGGCCGAGAGAATACCTCCTCCCACTCGAGGTTGATATTTCTAGCGGGACGTCTGCGGGAATTTTTGAAGATGAACATCCAAACCGCCGCATAGCTAGGTAGCAATGTAGGGTAGACTCAAAGCGAAGCGCAGCCCGCCTTTATTCCTTTCACATTTTTTATCCAAATCGCTAAAAATATTTTTGATATTTTTGCCGATAAGGCTTGACCTATTTTTTTTTCATTATCGTCAGCATAATAATTATCATATCGTACAGGAGGCGTTGGATATGAGCAGATTTCAACTATTTCTGCTTACTGGCTCTATTTTTTCTCTCTTAATCTGCGGGGAATTAGCGTGTGCGGCGCAAATGTACGAAGGCCCCATCTCCGCCGATTTTCGTGACTTGGCGCTCAACGCCGTGGAAAAATCCAACGACGCCGACGCCGTGAATAAGGGGTTGGACGATCTGGTGAAATACTCCAACACGCCGGACGAGAATTCCCAGGCGTTAGCGGCGGTGGATGCTTTGCTAGGGGATGTGGATAAAGATTCCTACCTCTTCAGCCAGGCTACCTTGACCAAGGCTAAGTTTCTCAAACGGCTGGGACGCGGAGGCAAAGCAATCGCCCTCTTCAATGACGGCATCGCCCGCCATTGGAAGAACGCCCTGCTGCGCTATTCCGAAAGTCTGATCGAAAGCGGCGAACTGGTGGACGCTTGCGCCCTCGAATACCGCCGCGTCGTCGCCGAAGAGCCGTATGCGTTCTATCGCGGCGAGCAGGAGGACTTTTTTATCTTCATCACGCTGCTGAAACTGATGAAGAGCGACAATGCCGGAGCGATGGCGATGAATTCGGTCTATCCGCCGCTGGCGCCGTCGGCCAAGCATCCGCAAGCGCATAAGATCGCGCAAGCGCTCTGCCTGGCAAATGATGGGCGCTACGACGAAGCGGTAAGCGCTTTGCAAGAGGCCGACGCCGAGCTGGCGCAGAGACGCGAAACGCGGGAAGACAAGAGCCTGGACGAATACCGCAATGTCCCCCTCTATCTTACATCCGCCCGGCTGGCAATGGGGGATACCAACGCAGCGGGCGCCGATTTCGCCGAATTCATGAAGCGCAACGCCGGCGATTGGAAATACATCTACCCCTGCGCCATGCGCATCGTACGCGACCTGGAAATGGACGTGCATCGCGACCTGCCCAAGGCGCAAGTCATCACCAAGCAACTGCTGGACAGCGACATGATTAATAATGAAGAGATCAGAGCAACATTTTCCGCCGACGACATCGCCGGACTCTATGACCTGCATCACCAAAGCTTAGCCTGGGGCGGCGATTTGGATGGCGGGGCGAAAATCTGCAAGTTCGTCATGGATAACTACTACCCCCAAACCCTGGCGGGCGCCAACTGCGCCATGAACTGGGCGCGTTACATCTCATGGCATGACAAAAAGGTCAATGAGGCGGAGCAGATTCTGCTCGAAATTTTGGAGAAATCCCCGTTTCACGAAATCCGATGCTGGGTGAATCATAGCCTAGCGTGAGTTTATTATAAGACTGAAGTTTCAGAATCGATAGAGAGCCGTAACCAATTGATTTATAGATGGTTACGGTTTTCTTTTTCGCCGTTTGTTATGTATACACTGAATTAATTTTGCAAA
>JBFMBP010000043.1 GCA_040755155.1 Candidatus Omnitrophota bacterium
ATTGGCGGCGGTAAAGCGATTCGCCCTCGCCGCCGCTGAGGAGAAGCCACACATACTGCGACGCCGGATCGCTCAACGGCTGCGGCCAGTGGATCAGACTGCGGATTTTTTCGACGGCTCTTTGGACTTGCCATTCCTTCAATGGCGAGCGTTCTCCAAGTCCCGCAAGCAGTTGCGGCGCCGGGACGCCGTCTATGGATATATCGATCTTATCGGGGGGACATCCCGCCAGCCAAGCTGATAAAGCGACGCAGGCGTTTTGCCATACTAACTCCGCGGGATGGAACTGGCCGGATGGCCGGGAGCCTAATCCCTTATTCGTCTTCCCCGCACCGATCGCTTCTATGATATTGCCAATCCATCGTTCGGCCTTGTGATGGCACAATTCAAGAGTGGAGATGAGTTCTCGAATTATTATCGCGTCCTGGCTCAAAGGAACGAGGCGATCTTCCATTCCATCGATTGCGAGAATTTCGGGATCGGATTCCAAAGCGCAATTGCGCCACCACGATCGGCAATGCGCTGGCATATTTACATCCTCCCGGCTTGAGCGAGTTGCGTTTTGTTTTTAGCCTGCCCAACGCAATCAGTGGAAAGGATGGGAGGGCGAGCCTCCTGGCGAACCATTGCATCTATACGGCTTGGCAGGAGCCTCGCCCCAATGTCATTAAGTTAAGGCGTAAATTAACGCAATTCCATTCCCTCGCCCTCTGGGAGAGGGTTAGGG
Organism: Candidatus Omnitrophota bacterium; assembly: GCA_040755155.1. Lineage (NCBI taxonomy): Bacteria > Pseudomonadati > Candidatus Omnitrophota > Candidatus Omnitrophota bacterium. The sequence goes on from JBFMBP010000043.1 coordinate 728, forward strand.
TGAGGGGAAGTTCAATCAATTCTTGCTAATATGCGTCCTTTTTTTGATAAAGAAAATTATATTAACCTTAACTTAATGGCATTGAGCCTCGCCCTCCCCTTAATGATGTTGGCTATACCTCAAATCAAATGACAAACGGTATTAGTAGATGCAAGCGTCGAGAAGAGACAATACTTCTTCCAATACCGATTGCGGCGCTTTTCCGATGCGCTTGGCTTTCCTTGACCGATAATCGATCGATTTGATCTGCTCGATCATGACGAAACCGGTTACGCCGCGATTTTCGGAAATGGGGACATGAAAAGGGAAATTGCGCTGAGTATTGGTTAGCGGACAAACGATGCAAAGTCCGGTATGTTGGTTGAAGAGATCGTTGCTGACGATTAGGGCCGGACGCCGCCCTCGTTGCTCATGTCCCGCTTACGGATCGAAACTAAGAGCGATCAAATCCCCTTTGCATGGAATGTACGCCGCCATTTACCACGTTTCCTTGCCGGAAGGATCGCCCCAGTCCGCTTCGCCCGGCTGGTAATCTTTCGGGATGCGCGTCACAAGTTCCCTTAAATCATGCCCGCCTCGGAGGCGGCGGTGCGGAGTAACTACAAGAACGCCGTCGCGAGCCGCAATTTCTACTTCGTCGCCGACGTCGATATCGGCGTTCGCCAACAACTCCTTGCTCAAACGAAGCCCCTGGCTGTTGCCCCATTTTTGGATTTTCACGATCATCGCCGTATTCCTTTGTATAGCCGAAATATAGCCGTTGGAGCTTCAAGGATCAACGCCGCAAGCAGGTTTCGCGAATGCCTAAAATCCCGTTTAGCCTGAATTGGCGATATGGCCGAAATTTGACTTTCCCCCAAAAATTAGTTAGGGCTTGCTGATATGTGCGTAAGTCTCGACAAACTAGTATATTAAGTATAATTTTTTCCAGGAATGCGCAAGAGAATCCGCTTGTATCCTACAAAACCTTTGCACATAAGTTGAGGGCTGCATGTATCGAAACGACGCTTGGACTCCCTTATTTCCCGAATTTGGTCTCCCTTTCAACGGCTGTCTCGACCTCCGCGATGCTGCGCAAGGCGATCCGGAAACAATTGGGCTATATGGGGAGGAATTTGGCGTCGATCGAGCGGCTGACGCGGACGGTTTCCCTGAGCGCGTTGAAGCCGTCTCTGTACCGGGCGCTGCTGGTGATCGGCGAATTGCGCCGCCAGCAGAAGATCATGTACGAATCCAAAGAGAAGCGCATCGAAGATCGGATCGTCAGCCTCTGGTTTCAGGAGGTGCGGCCCATCAAGCGCGGCAAGGCCAATGCGGAGACGGAATTCGGAGCCAAGGTTCATCTCAGTCTGATGCGGGGCTTCGCGTTTGCGGAACGAATGGATTGCCCAAAACGTCTCTGACCGTGATCGCGCTCAATCTGCTGGTCATGAATCTGGGAAAGTTGTATCGGTTGGCGATGGAGAAAGGGCTTTTCGCTGGACTTTTGGCTTGGTGGAAGAGAATGAAAGAAACGTCAGGATGGCTTTGGCAGGCTCTCAGCGACCTAGCAGCCGTTCAAAGACGGCGAGGAAGATTATGGGCGGCGTTCTCCGACTGGCATTCGAACGGCGCGGCTATCCTCCGCCCTCCTCTCCCCTCTCTGAGGTATAAGTTTTTCAGCAATCCCGAATTTCTATACATTTCTACAAAAAATGCGGGCGGAATCGTCCGCCCGCGCATAAACTCGCTTCGCTAACAAAAACTATTTGGGCTAATCAATAAACCGCCCACTCGTCTACATCTGTAAGCAATACCGGCAGTTTAAAAGCAACGGATGTCAGCGATCCCGTCGCGTTGTCTCCGCCCGTTCCGCCGTCGTCTCCCGTATCGCCCGTGTCGGCGGAGTAATCGCCGTCGACATAGGAAAATCGGTTATTCATGGAACGATGGAGCACTTTTTTCTCCACCCAGGCTTCCTGCGAACCCGACAGCCACGTCCGCAGTACGGCGGGATTGTCAATGACTTCCGTCCAGTTGGCCAAACTGCCTTGCTCGAAATCGGAATTGGGGAAGGGCAGCGAGGCTTGCTTTCCGTCCCAGACGTAGAAATCGTCAACGCACATCCATCCATAGCCGGAGGTCAGAGTATCTTCGACGTAGATTTGCGCCGACTTACCCTGATGTTCAGGCAGAATGTAAAAGCGGAATTCCGGATATTGCCACAAATCCATATTGCTGGTATTGAGATTCCAGCCCATGCCTTGGGATTGCAGGTTGTAAACGTAATCCACGGAATCGTCGAATTTCCCATTGCCGTTGACATCCACGCGAAGCTCGACGGCTCCTTTTTGGATTGCGCCGCCGCTCCTGCGAATGCGGTCGCTGCCTTGGGCGGAAGCGAACTGCAGGAAAACGCTTTTTGCCTGATCGGGAATCACTTGAATCTTGAAAACAGACGAACGAAGCTCCACGCCTGCAAACATCACAAAACTCTTATCGCCGCCGGTTCCCACAAACGTCCTTCCAGTGAACATGCTGTCGTGCATGCTTTTATCGTAATAGAAAACACTGGCATCGCCCTCACGGCCGTCAGGCAGGTTATGAACAGCAACTGTCCATCCTGGAATCTTTCCCGATGGATGCTCGTTGTATTCGCGCAAGGATTCATCATACCAATCATCCGTAAGCCCTTCATCGAATCCACCGTTGGGAATATAGGCGGGATCCCAGTTCATGCGCCAACCATCCACTCCAATCGAGAAATACTCGGAATCGTCAACGATGACAACCTGGGCTTTTTTGCCTTCCAAACCAGACGTATTGAGAAATACCGGATGCATCTGGTTGCGAAGCGAAGCGCCTGTTCCTCCGAAGAATCCCATCAAAGGAACATCGATGCCTTCATCGTATTTACCGTTGGGATCTTGAGAATCCGTCCCAATATCCACATAAACATAGGATGCATTGTCGCCGCCCGTCGCTTTGTTGTTCCACAATTCGGAAGCGCCGCCGCCGACTATTCCATATACGAAACTGGCGGGCGCCTGTAAAGTGAAAGCCTCGGATTCAATGGTCGCCGTATCCGCATTGCCGCTCACCTTCGTGCTGTAGTACTGTGTTCCGTAAAATATCCCTTTGCCTTCCACATCCTTTACGATCAATTTCGCCGGATCTTGAACGGAACCTTCAATGATTTTCCAGCCCTTCAACGGCGTGGCGTCCTCAAAGAAGCCGTTGGGAACCAAGTTGGGAACGACTTTGCCATCCGCATAGTTGAGGCGAATCGCCTTGACGGCGATGTAGTAATCGGCGCTTTTATCAACAATGCGGATTTTCGCCTTCTTTCCGGCGTCCGAATCGAGACGTAGCAGAAAACGCCGCCAGTTGCCGGGAGCGATATCGTTGGCGTTATCCCGTCCTAAATATTCCGTGCGCTCTTTGGACAACCAACGATCCACGGTTCCGTCGGCGTCCAAGTCCACACCGATGTCTACAGTATCCGGACTCATTCGCGGAACCACCAGCTTGTTCGTATAATCCCCGATGCCGTTGGTGCAAACATCCAGCCATAGAAACGTGGGAGCATTGCCGCTGTTATTAGTAGCTGTCCATCCTTCATATCCTAATAAAACGATTAGCATAAATCCCGCCGCAACAAGCCATACTTTTTTCATCTTCGAACTCTCCTTTTCCATTGAGTTTTTTTTCAACCATCTTTTCGAAACGGGAGAAAATTTTTCCCCAGAGTATTTGATTACCAAAAAAAAATCAGTGCGTCAACAGTACTCTTGAAATAATTTTAGGGATCGTTGCTTAAAACGATCAGATGATTATTATGGGATTTTTTGTTAAGAGCGAACAAGTAAACGATTAGAAATTGATTTGCTCGTTACGCAGCAGTTCCTACACGCATTTGGAAAAATCGTTCAAATTCCCTCCCAGCCTTTCAAGGCTGGGCCTGGAGTTTGGCTATTGCGAAGCGAAGAAAACAGCATAAGAGAGGGAGTTTTGGCATTTCTGGGGCTTCGCGTTGGAGGAGGAGGGCGTAGCGAAGCCGGAGAAATAGCGCCGTTCCATGCCCAAGCTCCACAGTTGATTGCGGAGAAGGGAAATCAGTTGCGCGGTGGAAAGACGTTGGTCGTCGTTTTTGCGATTCCACTTGGGTTGCAAGGAATGCAGAGTTCGAGGGATCAAGCCGGATTGACGAGCAGCCAACAGCAGCTTTGCGCCCGCGTTTGCGGAAGAGGGTGTCGTCCATCAGCGCTACGAAAGGGGCGCCCTCCGGCAAGTGCGCCTCCACGGCTTGGCGCGCCGTCCGGAACAAGTCGGCGGGCTGAAAGCGAGCCCGCTCGAACAGGCGAAAGTCGGCGGACCAATCGCGATCATGGCCTCCCGAAGCGGCGATCAGACGGGTCAGCGTATGCCGGCCCAGACAAACCAAGTGGCTGAGAGCCAATCGCCGGGTGCGGTCGAAGGTGCGCTGCTGACGACGAAAGGCGGAACGGGTTGGATCCCACAAGGCCTGCCAAGCGTCGATTAAGCGCCCGGCCGTTTTTTTTTGAGCGCGGAAGCCGGAGGATGGAGCCGGTTGAGGACCAATTGGCGCTTGTCCTCG
>JBFMBP010000044.1 GCA_040755155.1 Candidatus Omnitrophota bacterium
AATCAACCCCCCTCTAACTCCCCCCAAGCTTGGGGGGAGAATTTAAAAGCGGATTTTATTAATTTTGCAAGAGCCTCAATAGAATGATTATATCACAGACCGCCGTTGGGAATGCGTTGCTTCGCCGCGAGGGCGGACATTCATTAATTCGTGAAGAATGACTTTTCCTTTGCGTCCCCGGATTTCGTTTTCTCCCAAATTTCGCACTTCCAAATCGTTCATACATTCCTTGTAAGTATCATCGCTGATGAGCGCTTCGGTTTGAAAGCGCTTATTGATGCCTTCAATGCGGGAAGCCAGGTTCACCGCATCTCCGATGCAAGTGTAATCGCTGCGTTTTTCCGAACCCAGGTTTCCCAAGACGGCGAAACCGGAGTGAATGCCGATTCCTATATGGAACGGCTCATGGCCTTGTTCTTCCCAGGCGCGGGATATTTCCCGTTGGGCTTCCAACATTTCCACGGCGGCCTTACAGGCAAAGTAGGCGTGATCTTCGTTGGGAATCGGAGCGCCGAAAATAGCCATGACGGCGTCGCCGATGAATTTGTCGATCATGCCGTGATTGCGAAAGATCACTTCCGTCATGGCGGTAAAATATCGGTTGAGAAAATCGATCAAGGCTTGCGGGTCCATCGATTCCGAAAGCGGCGTAAACGAACGGATGTCGGAAAAAAGAACGGTGATGCGGCGGCGGTCCCCTCCCAACTTGACCAAGTCGGGATTTTCGAGCATTTGCTCGACAAGAGCCGCATCCGTGGCCTTGGAAAACAACTTTTTCAAGAAACGCTTCTCTCGTTCTTCGAAAATGTAGCGGTAGGAAATCGTAGACGCCGCCGCCAGCGCCAGGCAGACGGAGGGAGTAATCAAGCGTAGTATAAGACCTCCGTACAGCAATGCCGCCGCTCCCCCAGCTATCCAAAACGAAATAACGGCCAAGCTGCCCAAAATCCCCGCCCGGATCGACGCGAAAGCGCATAGGGCGCTTATCGCGGCGGCCAAGCAGAAGGTTCCCCAAATTTGCAGCCGGTCGCCGGCGCGGCGGAGAATCGAACGCGAGAGGATCGTCTTGACGATATTGGCGTGGACTTCCACGCCGGGAATCGGCTTCGAATCGATGGGCGACTGGAATTCGTCGTGCAATTCTCCCGTCGTTGCGCCCATGAGAACAATGCTGTTTTTCAAGCGGTCGGTATCGAAAGAATGCTCGTTCTGCGCGCCGAAAAATTGATCCGACAACAGATCGTAAAATGGATCGAGAAAGAGATAAAAGGGAAATCGCTCCACGCGCTGGCCGTCGTAAGCGATGGGAAAGGTCTCATGATGCAGGGGAATCTTCAAATCTCCAATCGTTGACTCGTTCGATTCTTTCAGATTGATTTTATTTTCTTCAAGATTCAAAAAGAGACGCGCGATCTGAACGGCGAACGCGGGATAAAACGAATCCTGATGCTTTGCGCCGGTAAAGGCGCGGCGGATCGTCTCATCGGGATCGATGGGCAGCGAGACGACGCCGCGATAGGCGGCGTCAAGCAAAACCTCGCGCGGATTCTTCATGGTTTGAACCGCGGCGCCTTCGACGCGGTTGGTTTCCATTTTGCTCGCCAGCACGACCTTGCCATGACGGCGGCTGGCTTCCGCCAATTCCTTTTCCAAGCCGTCCTGATGGGCGGGATCGTTCAGCAAATGCGTTTCCACGAACAGTTTATCGATCCCGATGACGGCGGCGCCCAACTGTTTCAATCGATCGATCGCTTGCGCGAAAAGAGCAGGAGACCAAGGCCATTGAGAAAGGCGGGGATCGTCCAGCATGGCCATCGAGGAAAAACTATCCTCATCGAAAGCGACGATGAATATTTCGGGAAGGTTCTTATTCGGATCGGGGGTGTAGGCGGTACGGTGGATCAAAAGACGGTCGTAAAGCCAAGCGTCTAAAGCGAAAAGCGGCTCGTGGGCGTTCGGCCGTGGATCGAAGAGGAAGTTAACCTCCCCGAACGCCGCGGCGATTCCAAGAATCAATCCAATCGCATGTTGTCTGGTTTTTCTCGATAGAGTCATACTATTCCCGCCCGTTCGAATATCGCCCAGGCTTAAAAGCTAATGGAATCGAGACGCCGCTGTACCGATCTTGTTCGTCAATATAAAGGTTTCTTCATGGCGTCATCATATCCAATTATGTCTTGGGGAGGATGTCAAGAATAAAACGATTTTTAGTATTGTCATAAAAACTTAAGAGCGGATTGACTAGTTATTGTCGCCCGTAGACTTGAATCCAGAAATAAATGACATGAGCCTGGCTGGATTTTGCATAGTCAATCGAATAAGTTTCGCTTATACTATTTTTTACTATCGAACCAGTTTGATTTCTGAAAAGCCTTATTCCGGCCTCAACCAACGGAAAGAGTTTGCAAATATTATGAACGATCGACGAAATTCGAAAACAGTATTCGTAAAATCGGTTAATGAGACGCAAGATATCCTGAATAAAACGATATCGCAGGGATTGAACATGTTTCTTTTACTGGGGCTGGTTTTTGCGATGAATCGTCCTGCCGCCTATTCGCAAATTCCCGCTGGACGCGGTAATATTCTCTTCGCTGGGCATCGCATCGCGAAGGATGTCGTTCCGGGTCTATTGCAATCGGGCGACGGCGCCGTCAATCCCGGCGAAACGGTATTAATCGCTCTGCGGATCACCAATCTTGCAACCGCGCCCATCGAGGGAGTGACGGGAACGTTGTTTTCGTTGGATAAAAATATCTCGCTGGCGGATACGACGCTGAAATGGGATCGCCTCGAACCTGGCCAGACGCTGCAATCCGCCAACGCCGTCGCCGCCGTCATATCGCCTTCCATCGCGCCGCCGAAATCCATTTGGATTGCGGGACGCATTGCGGGACCGCTTATTAAACCGGTAACGGCGACATTCGAACTGCTCGTGTTGCAATCCGTCAACCTGGGACCGCAAAGCGGCAACGGCGTAGAACCGATCGGCTTGGCTTTCGCTCCGGTTTCCAACCGCATCTACGCCGCCAATCGCCGCAGCCATACTCTCTCCGTCGTCGCCCGGCAAGCGGCGGCTAGTCTTCCCCTATCGGCGGAGCCGGGAACGATATTGTTCGATTCCTTCACGAAGAAGATATATGTCGGCCATCGCGGCGCGCCGATCGTTTCGGTCGTCAATCCCTTGTCGAATCGAGTCGTCCAGGAAATACGTTTTGAGGGAACGGCAGACGCCGCCGCGGTCGCGCTGTCGTCATCGCTGGGCTGGCTTTTTGCGGCGCATGATGATATTCGTCAAATCTCCGCCGTGAATTTGCGCGGCTATGCGCAGGAATATCGCCTGACCGGTTTTCAGTCCATTGCTGCGATCGCATTTATGGAAACGCGGAAAACGCTGGTTGTTCTCGATCCCGCCTCCCGCCTGGTTTCTTTGGTTTCGGTTCAGAACCGCAGCCGCCGGGATATGGCCGTCGAAGGGACGATATTCGGCAATTCGCTGTCTGTGGATGACGCCAATGGAGTAGTATTCTTCGGCGGACAGGAAGCGGGACGCAAGGGAATCTATTCGTTATCCGTGGAGTCCGGCGCGGCGGCGTTTCGTCCTCTAGAAAATATCGTCCGTTCTTTATATTTTGACGAGCCAACGCATCGTCTTTACGCTGGTCTGGAAAAATCCGATAAAAGCGATCCAAGTTTAATCGTTCTCGATGGGAGTACGGGCGCATTGATTGCCTCGGCAAAATTGGGGGATTCCTTCGATTCGCTTCTCATGGTGCGCCATGGGAAGAATTCATCTCTTTTTGCGGCGGATTCCACTAGTCATCGCTTGTTGGTTTTCAACGGTGAGACGCTTTTCGTTAAAAGTTCCATTACGCTTGGAAACACGCCTCTAAACGCCGCTTACGATGCGGAGCGGGGACGCGTTTACGTCTCTAATGGAGAAACTTCGCTGCTTTCCGCCGTCGACGCCGAATCGGGGCGATTGCTGGAATCCCTTCCCATAGGGAACAATCCCGCTGGAATCGCCTTCGATTCATTGCATAACGTAGGCTATATCGCCTTGCAGGACGACAACGCCATTATGGAGATTCGAACGAATGGCGTTATGCGGCCGATTCGACGGTATAAGGTCGGCGCTTCCCCTTCCCAAATCGTTATAGACGCGACGCGAATTCGCGTAATAGCGTCATGCCCCAGCGCGAACAAAATCGTTATTCTTAATCCCAAGGATAAGTCCGTTCAATCCGTCGATGCGGGTCAACAGCCGTACGGCGTGGCCGTCAACGAGAAATTGGGCGTTTTCTACGCCGCCGCTCTTGGCTCCTCGGAAATTATCGCCTTCCATACGGCTACGGGAGCGAAATTGAAATCGATTTCTCTAGCTCAGGAGATCAAGCCTTCCGCCATTGCCGTCGATCCCTTAACCGATCGCGTTTTCGTGGGACTTTTAGGGAAACGCGAAGTCTGGACGTTCGACGCGGGTTTGAAGCGAATCGATTACCTAACAGCGGCGATCGATGACGCCATCAGCGCTGTGGCGGTGGATTCCCAATCGCGGCGTCTCTATGTAACCGGTTTTACGTCCGGTCAAATGCAAGTTTACGATCTCGACGATTTCCGTTTCATCCATGCGGCAGACGTCGGCCGGTCGCCAGTCGGAATCGCCGTGGATGAAGACGGCTCGCGCGCTTTCGCGGCGGCGGCGATGGGCGGAGCGCTTACGTTTTACCAGAGACCGGAAAGAATCATCGAGAAGCCTTCCGCCCCGCCGTTGCTGCGGGTGGAAACGGACGATACACTCATCAACTTGAGTTGGACGAAAGTGGAAGGCGCGCTAGGCTATTTGATCGAACGTTCGCAAGCGGATCTGGGCCGCTTCGTCCCCGTTACGGCGGCGCCTCTTGGCGCCGAAACGACGGCCTATACGGATATCGACGTCTTCAACGGCTTGAAATATCGTTACCGTGTGCGCGCCGTAGGCGCAGAGAGACGGCTGGGAGCGGCGGCCATATCGCAGGTTGCGATTCCGAAAAAATCTACGGCGTCAGGATTTCTATTCCTACCGAAAACGACGCGCCAACGATACTTTGGCGGGGAAGTGGCCGATTTTCCCTTCCAATTCCGTCCCATATTAGGATTCAAAGACAATCTTTCTTATCAAGTCGAAGGAGATCTTTCTCGCATTGCCTACGTAAAATGGACGGGCAACAAAACGAGAGACTATAGCGCTCCGTTTTTGATTCATTGCTTATGCGGCATCCTGGAAAGCGCCGAAGAGGACGATTATGCGAGTATCCCATTACAAATTAATGTCTTCAACGCAGGCGTGAAAAAGAGCGTTCAAATTTTTATTGAAATCATTCCCCGTCTGGACGATGTTGGTGAATTGGATACGCAAAGGGAATCGTTAGCCCGCCGTCTCAACGACGGTTCCGGTCCGATATCGCTCACCGCGGATCAAAGCGCCAGCGTTTTGGGAAAATCCATCGTAACGATCAGCGGCGAGATTCCCACTTCGCAGGCGATGACATCGATCGATCTCGCCGTGAAAAAGTCAAATGGGACGTTAGTGGTTTTATCGGGCGTTTTATTGGAGAATGGAAGATTCACCGCCTCCATTCCCGTCCTCGGGCCGGAGGAAGCGGGGAATTGGCGCATCGAAGCCTACAACAGCGGCAACGACGTGGTGTGCGCCGGTCAAAGTCCCGCCTTCGTCGTCCCCGTATCCTGGTATGAAGAGAATACCGCGGCGCATATCGTCCGGCCTCTCGCCGATGTCCCCGATTTCGGCATAGGCTCTTTTTTGATCATCGCTGGACCCCCTTCCGACGTCCGCAGCCAAAAGGCGACCGAGGAACTCGTCGACCGCATCGGCGGCGTAATGAAAACGCGGCAATATGGCGACGAGTCGCTGAAAATCATGAGCGCGGACGATATCGCCGCCGAGCATGAATCGCTAACCCTGGCTTCTCTCAAGGAGACTATTCGCGCCTTCGCCTCCTCGGAGCCTTTGTTTCTGCATTTTCTCGCTGACGCCGATTCGTCAGGGAATTTAATACTCAACGAGAATGAAATCCTATCGCCTGGAGAATTGGATTCTCTATTGGCGCAAGAACGAAGCGGAAAATCCAACGTCATCGCCGTCGATGGAAAATTGGCGGACGCTTTTCTTTCCAAATTGAACCAGCCTGACGGCGTTCTGATCGCCTCCACCGGTTCCGGGAATTTCAGCATCGCCATCTTTGCGGAGCTGGCGGACGAATCGCGAGTCAGTTTTTCCTCCTATTTCTACGATTCCATCAACCTTGGCCGCAGCATTGAGGAGAGCTATACCATCGCCGCCAAAGAGATTGAGGAATTGCAAGGACCTCTCGCCCTGCAAGTTCCAGCGCTTCACGCCAATAACGAAACCTTGGCGCAATGGCCCATCGGCTACGCCGCCGATCAGCCCCTGGACGAGCCGAGCGACCGGCTTCCGCCGGATATCCTGACGCTGGATATCGAAGAAGAGGGGGAAATTCCCTCTAAAAGTTTGCTGCTATCGGTAGAAGCGGTCGACAACCGTTCGATTCAATCCGTCAGCGCCGTTCTCGGCGACGCCGCTTCCGGCTCCGTCAAAACGATCGCTTTAACGCGGGATGATAGTACGGGTTTCTATAAAGGCGCGATCATGGCATCCGATTTGCCGCCTTTGGCGGAGAATCAAACGCTGGTTTCGCTTGCGGTAATCGCAACCGATCCCAGCGGCAATCTATCCGATCCGATGATGACTTCCATCGCAGCGGAAACGCTGACCGTCGTAGGGAAATGGTGGAAGTTATAACCGCCGGCATTCGATCGATGAAGGGGATAAGTATGAATCCTGCTCGCGTACTGACGCGGTTGGTTTTACCGTCGCTAGCTGCTATTTTTTCCATGCTGCCTTTATCCGCCGCCGCTCAAGGCATTCAATTGCCTTTTACGAATTTCGATTCGGTTTTGGGTTTTTATCATCCTTCCGTCCTTTCGGGCCAGGCCCTATTGCAGCCGGTCGTCGTTCAGCGGCTTGGCTCCGTGGCTTCATCGCTGCAAGCCGCCGCCGCCAACGAGATCGCCAACCTCTCCATTTCGGCGGCGGGGACGCAGTATTTCTTCGGCAAGGATCGCATGTTTTACGCTTCCAACAACCTCGGAACGTACTTCATCGAGCCGCCGTGGACCAACGGGGCGGGCAACGGCTCCTTCGGCGTCAATACGGCGTATCTCGATTTTCAAACGTTCCAAGATCAAGGATTGGATGAAATTTTCGATTTTTACAACGCTTCCACAGGAAAGAAAGCTTGGGAAGGGAATTATGGATTATGGGGAGTATTGACCAGTTTTTCCTTCGTTTATGGCCTGACGGAGAAACTGGATATGGGCGTCATCGTTCCTATGGTCTATTTGGAAGGCGATGGATTCGGCGAGTTCGCCGGTCTCGAAGGTTTTCCCTCCATTACCGATTTTCAACGCTCTTATACTGATGCAGCAGATATCATCCTGCGGGCGAAATATGAATTGTATGAAGTAGAGGATTTGGACGATCTCTTCTGCTGGACGGTGGGCGTCGATATCAAACTCAACAACGGCGACGAGGATCTACTCTTAGGTACGGGCGATTTCGGTTATCGCCTGCGCACCGCCGTCGGCAAACGTTTCGGCCCCTTCTATCCAGTAATCGAAATCGCCTATAACTTCGCGGGCGTCGCCGCCCAGACGGAAATGAGCGTGTTGAATCCGTCGGGTGGAACGCAAACCTTCCGTACGGGCGTCGAGGACGGCGATTTCAACGCTTTCGAGGTTCGCTGTGGTTTGCCGATCGCTTTGGTCGAAGACCGCTGGACTTTCAGCGTAGAATGGATGCACTCCAATTCGGATTTCGCCGTAACCAACGATTTGGGCGTATCTACGCGCCTAAAAGTCATGGAGCAGTTTTACTTGCAAGGAGGAGTGCGCATTCCCTTGGACGAGGATGGATTGCGGACGGACTTCATTCCCGCCTTCGGCGGCGAGTATCGGTTTTAACGAAAAAACGAAATGGGAAGACGCCGATCGTTTTAGAAAGACGTTTAAGAAGAGGTCGTTATGTATATAGAGATTTATCGAAAGAAACGAACGGTCATAGATTGTGGGATCATTTTTCTTCTCCTATCGATGGCTTTGGCGATGGCGCCGTCCGCCATCGCCGTCCAATGGCAGCATTTCGAATATGGCGGCGCCATCAAGAGCATGGTCTCTTACGGCCAAGCCGTCTGGATCGGAGGCGAGGCGGGGGCGCTGCGTTTCGACGCGGAAACGGGGCTGTTTCTCCGTCTCGAAAAGTCTCTCAACCAACGCGGCGAATCGCTGCAATTGGCGGGGAGCATCGTGCGCGACATCGCCGTCGACCCGCGCGGCCGCGTCTGGTTCGCCTGTTGGGAAAAAGGGGCGGATGGATTGACCGGCGCCGGACTGACGATGATGGATCCTCTCGGATTCGTTTCCTTTACGGAAAAGGAAGGTCTGCCTTCCAATGAAATCTATTCTCTCTGCGCCGATCCCCAAGGAAGGTTGTGGGCGGGTACAAAGGAAGGAGTGGCGGTTTGCGACGAAGGCCGCTGGACGATTTATACTACGAAGGACGGCTTATACCGCAATGACGCCGTTGAGATATCCATCGATGCGCAAGGCCGCGTCTGGTGCGGATTTTGGCGCGGCGTCAACGCCTTCTATGATGGGAATTGGTGGTCTTGGCAGCGTAAGCGCGTGGATTACGTCTACAGCATCGTCCAGGGCAAGGACAATAAGATTTATTGCGCCACCAAGGGCGGCCTGGCGATTTACGACGGCGAACGCTGGGAGTATGCGCTCAACCGGGGCGATCTGCGCAAACGCTTGATTTCTGATATGGCGGCGGATAACAATGCCCGCATCTGGTGCGCCTGGGGCGGTTTGGATAAAGGGGTATCGTTTTTTGACGGTTATCGATGGGCGCGCATTACTCAACAAAATACCGATGGCGGTCTCGTCAGTAATTACGCCATCGCCGTCGCGGCGGACCCGCATGGCCGGATATGGATCGGCGACCGCAAGGGGGCCGTCTCGGTTATGATTCCCGATGGCGCGCCGTTGTTGGCGCAAAGCGCCTTAATGAAGGCGGGGCCATCGCGCGGGGAAGCGGTGGAGATCGATGATGCCTCGGCGTACTTGCGTATAAGCGAACCATGGGCGGCGCCGTTCGCTCCCGACGTGGAGCCGCTTCTTATCGCTCAAACCGATGCGAAAGCGAATATCAAACTGCGCAGTCCCGATGGTTTGGACGCCTCCACCGAATCGGCTCCTTTCGAAATCAACCAAACCTCTTTGAAAATCGCAGGCGGCGTCGCCGCGATAGGCGCCAAACTGGCCAAACTCACCGCCAATGGAATCGTAATCGAATTGAAGAATCCCGTCGATTACGGTTTTGGCGGTCCGCCGATTTATCCTTTCGAAGCGTCGATTTCGCTTAAGCCAGGCAGCCCAATCCATCTTGAGGTTTTTAATGAGAATGGGAAATCTGTCGGCGTTCGCGATATTCCCGTCAAGTTGTTGGCGGCGGAGCTCGGTTTGAAGATTAAGATCGCCAAACCGGAAGGATTGGAGGCGGCGTCGGCGGACGCCCCTTTTGAACTTTCGGGAATGATGCTCGATCTCGCGGGCGGTATCGCCGTACAAGGAAACGTCAAACTCGCAAAATTGGAAATCAACGGTTTTGCGGCGGCGTTACAGGGCGCCGTCGATTATGGTTTTGGCGGCCCCCCGATCTATCCCTTCGAAACTAAGGTCTTATTGAAAGAGGTTCAAAACATCCATATCGAGGTATTCGATGGCGAGGATCGCTCGCAGGGATTCCGAGATTATCCCATAAAAATCTTGCAGCCCTCTCCGGAAAATCGGCAGCCCGAAATTCGTTTTATCAAACCGTCCGTAACCGAGGAACAGTTGATCGCCACGCGCGGCGGCGGCGGACCGATCGAAGTGAAAATGACCAGCGCCAACCGGGGATTCGTGCGCGGGCTGGCTCAGGACGATACGGAGATTAAAAACGTATTGTTCAACGGCGGCCCAGTGGAATACCTTGTCGAAGCCTCGCCTCTTCACTTGGAAGAGGCGGGCATGTTCGGCATAAAAAACGCCAAATTTTTCGAGCATCGCTTCGCTCTCCTGCCGGGCGATAACCGCATCGCCATCCAAGCGATTGATTATTTCGACAACGCGACGGAAATCGATTTCGACATGACTGTTCAGCAACCTCTCTACGATTCGATGTTTTATGGCGATAACTACGCCTTGGTCGTTGGGATCGATCGATACCCATCATGGAGAAAATTGGACAACGCCGTTCGCGACGCCAAAGGGATGAAGGATTTGTTGACGCAGCGATTTCAATTTAAGGCGGATCATGTCGCGGAACTCTATGATGAGAACGCCAGCCTAGAAGGCATTTTCGACGCTTTGCGGCGATTGGCGAAAGTAGACGCCAATAGCCGCGTCATCGTCTTTTTCGCCGGTCATGGATATACGGCTACTTCTTCGGGGGGAGAGAAGCAGGGCTTTCTCATCCCCTTCGACGGCGCCGCTCCATCCGGCAAAACCAGAACGGAAGCCGTAAACGCTTGGCTAAGCATGGATCGGCTCACCCGTGAAATGAAACAATTCCAAGCGAAGCATATTTTGCTGATTCTCGACGCTTGTTATTCCGGACTGCTGACGGCGAGGCGCAGCGCCGTTTTCGGCGATATGGACGATTCCGCCGGATTGGGCTTCGGCGACGAAAACGCCCATATAGCGAAATACCTTCGCCTTTCGGCCCATAACGCCATCGAAGTCGTTACCGCCGGTTCCGAAGACGAAGCCGTTCTCGACGGCGGTCCCGGCGGTCATAGTTTTTTTACAGGGATGTTGATTCAGGGATTGAAATCGGGCCAAGCCGACTTGATCGCCGACGGCGTTATTACTTCCGAAGAGTTAGGCTCCTACTTGACGAGGGAAGTGCGCATCGCGGCGGCGGACCGGCAGCATCCGGCTTATTCGAAACTTCCCGGTTTCGAAAACATGCTAGGCCTGGTTCTTTTTTCCGCGACGGAACCTGAAGGAGCGATGACTTCAATGAATCTTATGGAGCGCGTTTCCACTTATCTGCAACAGCCGTTGCAGTAAATTAAAAAAACGGATGGAAAACAATGATGCCGTTCTCCATCTGTTTGTTGGATTACAGGATGGGGCGCGCTGTTTGACCCATCAAATTCCACTCTCAAAATGGGTAGAGGCGAAGTGAAACTTGATAAGCATTATACCAATCTGCATTGAGATTGTCGCTTTTCAAATTCCTCTCCCAAGATTGGGAGAGGTTAGGTGAGGGTTGATATTATTAGACTTATTGTTCCCTCACCCTAACCCTCTCCCAAAGGGC
>JBFMBP010000045.1 GCA_040755155.1 Candidatus Omnitrophota bacterium
CCGAATAGCCGATGACGAAGCGCGCGATTTTGATGTTGCGCGGGGCCAGCAGTTCTTTCACCCGCTGCGCCCAGGCCGGAGTCAGGTCTTTCTCTTCCGGGACATGCAGTTGAAAGCATTCCACGCCTGGGGCTTCCACGGCGAGTTCCAAAGGAGCGCCAATGCCCGCGCCGAAGGAGCCGAACAAGCCCTTGGGACCGAATTTCTGTTTTTGACTGTATTCCGACATTTTATTTCTCCGCATTTTTTTTAACGGTATTATACGTGAACGATATGAAAGATTGAAAGATCGATCCAAGGGAAAGTCAATGGATGCGGGGGTGGAAGATTCGTCTTGAAGCGCATCGATTTTTTATGTATTGGTGGAAAAAAGATTTGACCAGTGCGATGAAAATAGATGAAGCTTCCGGCGGAAACCAGAAGTCTCTAATTGAGATGACTTGATGACGTCAAGAATAATCATGAAATGCCTGATAGAAAACCATGAATATAATAGTTTATTTTTTTTCATCCTTTTTTACAAAATTCAATATGTCCTGAAATTTCGGCGAATTTCCAAATTTTTCGGCGGTGACTAAGAAAGAGGTATTATTTAACTCACTATGAACTTTAGTCGATATTGGAACATCGTAATTTAAATCGTTCTTCTTCAATTCACCAATAAAATGAAAAGAAGTTAGTTCAAATTGATGATTTCCTTCCTTTTCCCATTCGCCCTTAACAGGTTGAGACTTATAATTCGTCAAGGCGCATATTTTAGGTATAAATAAAGTATCCTCAATTTGATAGAATTGTTTATTTTCATATACTGTACGAGACGAGGGGCTATTATGACTAATCCTTGTAGGAAAACAGGGGTGTTCCTTATCGAACAACAGTTCAATATTAGTGTTTTTGCCTAGGTTTATTTGGAGAATCTTCATTCCTTCGTTATTTGTATTTAATTTGACATTCGATAAATCCATGCCGTAAATCATTTCATAATAAAATTGTTCAATTCCATGATAACGAGTTTCGTTTCGATTTTGACGAAACGTTAGAGATGACACTTCTGTCTTGGAGGGCGCTAGCTCGTAGTCCGCTACAAGACCTTCTTCCGCATATTTTATTTGCATACAAGCATTTTCTTGCGTACTGAAGATAGTCAGTAAATACGTATTTATGTCAAGGCATTTGCATGTGTAGATGGTTGGCCCTAGTTTTTGGGGGCTTACATAATAATTCACATTTTTTTCCAACCGATCTTTTAGTTGTTCAAATGTAATTTTTCTGTTGGATGATTTTACAATGCTTTGGATGTTATTTTTTTCATAGGCAATAGCTTCATCTCTATTTTTGAATAAAGGTTCGATGACGCCCGTTATCTTGACGACGGATTCGAACGACTTGAATTGTTCGCTATAAGCCTTCATGTTTTTGATGAATTCATCCGTCTCCGCGGACGATAGCGTTAAAAAACAGAAAAGAACGGCGGCCGTTGCATACATTGTATTATTCTCCTTATGATATAGTCTTGTTATCCAGAGTAAAAGTCGTTGAATTAAACAAAATCGCTTTCCATCATTTACCTTCCCCAACCGCCTCCCTATTCATTTTGATACAAGATAATCGACGCGCCGTCTTCCAACGAAATGTATTGTGGCATTCGGATGACGCCGAGATCGATCCGATTCGAGGAAGGCGATCCAATCACGCGGCGGAAAACATTCTTGTATCGATCCTTCATCACGGTTAAAAATAAGGTTTCGTTAGGAACGCGATCCAGCAGGAAATATCCATCTTTGCGCGATTTGGTTTTTGGAATGTAATGTTGCAGCCACCCTTGAACGCCTCGAGCCATGCGTACATTGAATCCTGGATTTTTCAGCATATCGAGATCTTCCATCGTTGAGGTTTCCAACAAAACCGATACGTCGGCGTCGGCGACGGGAGAGCCGTCATCCTTGTCGACCAGTTTTCCTTGAATCGAAAGCAGGCCTTTAAATTGAATGATTAAATGGCGTTTCGTTTCGCGGGGCTGGAGATAAAATGTTGGACTAAAAGCCAGCCCTAGTTCGGGATTATGAGCGGAAAGCGTGATAGGATCATCGGAATCGTATTCTCCCGCCAAATGAAAATCGCCGTCCGGCGATTGGAAATGAAACCATCCCTTCGTATAATCGTTCTCCGCTGCAATGCCACCGTTCGACCGACGAATGGCGAGATTTTCCGCGAAGGAAATGTCAAACTCATTGACCGGCGCGCCTTTTTCATCCACTACCTTGCCGAAGATTTCAAAAGAACGGTCTTCTTTCTCATCTACGACAATGGTTACGTCTTTTTGTCCCAATTCGATGTTATCGACCGTGCTTTGTGCGTAAGTTTTTTTAGGTTTCGCCGCAATTTGATAGACAGGATCGGTCAACGGCCTAAAAAGTCCGGAAGGATCGAAGGAGAAAGAACCATTGGCATCCGTTTTCGTTACAAGTTCTCCGATGAATGGAGAGCGATCTTCGCTGCGTTCTTTTTCAAGTGCATAAATGTCAACTTCCGAAATGGGCATTCCTTTTGTAGAAATTACGCTGCCTTCGATTTTACCGTCGAATTTACGTAATACGAAATCGACTTTCATTTGTCCCGTTTCGGGAAGGGAAACCTGACGAGATATCCGTTCGGGATCAAGGAATCCTTTAGCTTCCGCTTGCGCAATATACGTCCCCGGATCTGCGTATAAGAAGTATTCGCCGTTGGCATCTGTCTTGGCACGGCCGCTTACATGCGCCATATCCCCGCCCGTCGGCGGCAAAAAAACGCTAATAAAAGCGTTTTCGATCTTATGTCCCTCTTCATCGCGAACCTCGCCATATAGATTCCAAGCGTTTTGGTATTGGATATTCAAATTTTCGATGGTTTCTCCCGGATGGGGACGAACTTCTTTCGATCGTTTGCCGCCGTATTGCCGATGATTCGCGCGGGCGAGAACGGATGTTGTCGAATCGTCGAATTCGAATTGCCCTTCCAAGCGGAATGATCCATCGTTATTGGTTATCGTTTCGATGTCGGGTCCTGTATTGCGCGAGCCGCGAAATCCCACGGCTTCTTTCGGACTGAAGGAAATTAGGAGAGAGACGCTGGTCTCCGCCAATCCTTCGCCTTTTTCGTTCAGCACTCTGCCGGTTAGGAACCAGGAAGGTTTTAAATAAATCGTGATTCCTACCACATCCTGATCGAGCGAGTGGGAAACGCATAGAGGCGGCTGCGCGCCGAAGCGGAAGAATCCCCCAAAATCGCCGGAGATGAATCCTGCCATTTTTTCGACAAAAAGTTTGTAATTGCCCGGCGTCAAATCGTGAAAAGCGAAAGCGCCTTGTTCGCCGGTTATGCAATATTCCGGCGCGGGCGGAATGGAGAGAATGCTCTCGCGCTGGCATACGACGGTGGCGTTGGGAATCCCTTGCAGGCTTACGGCGTTCAAGACGCGGCCCGATAAGGAAAAGTGGGGAGTCGTAAGCAGTAAAACGATATCGACGGCGTCGGTATTCGAAACGTCCACATCCGTCGCGGCGCGGACGTTTTCGTTATAAGGCGAAACGGCCTCCAGAGAATAGATTCCCGGTTTCATGTCCTTGAAAACGATTTGGCCGTTCGTATCCGTATTGCCGGACGCCGCCGCGATCAGAGACGTAGCAGTGGAATGGATTTCAACCGGCGCGCCGCCGATGGGGTCTCGGCGTTCGTCCACTACCGTAACGGTTATCTGCGCGAGTTGGCTTAGGCGGATGACGATTTTATCCCCAGCCTGAGTCGTTTCTCGATGAGGCAGATAGTTCGGATGGGTTGCTAGGAGAATATATTCGCCGGAAACCAAGGGATAAAGCGCAAATTCTCCGCTCGCAGCAGAAGCAGCAGAAACCGCCTTATGCGCTAGAAGGTTGGAATCGATGGCGGCGCGGGGGGAAACGTTAAGAATAGTTATCGACGCTTCGGCGACAGGATGGTTATCCAGCGATTGAACGGTTCCCAATATGGACTTTTTTCGATAGAGAACGGCGTTAAGGTTGGCGGTGGAATCGTTTGATAAGGAGATTGTTTCGCTATAGCCGAAGAAATCAGGGCATGAAATCGAAATATTATATTGTGCGGCAGGCAAATCCTGGATTTCCGCCCATCCCAAAGCGTCCGTTTCCGCAGAGGCGGCGATTTGGTGGCTAGTGTCGAGAATATGGATGGCGGCTTTGGCGATGGCGGCGCCTTCTTCATCCTGCGCATGGAAGCGCAATCGATTTTGGAGCGGCGCAATATCGGGAACAGGCGTTGCCTGCGCAATGGCGGCGGGGGGCCTCACATGCGTGGTTGGCGCCGGTTTCGGATTGGATTGGATGACGATTATTACTAATACAACGATAATCGTCAGAAATAGAAGAGAAACGAGCGATTTAAATAGAGGTAATTGTCTCATGAGTGGCTCCATAAATAATGCAATTAAACATTACGTTTTTATTGCGTTATTATTGATGTACTATGACATGCCGTACTACACCACTTAATACGTTATAATAATACGTAAATGTCAATAAGAAAAATTCGTTAAAAATTATCATTTAATCAAAAAACAGAGGCCGCGCCAGAATGGGCGGCCCCTGTTTGCGATAGTTCTCTCAGGCTGGTTCTATAAATGCCAGGGGGGGCGCATGGGTTTGGAGATCATTTTATTGGCGTCTTCGTCGCCGATGAATTGCTCAATTTCGGGATTCCAGCGGGTTTTTCGTTTGAGCAGCATGGCGATTTGGCTGAGGTGGCAGATAGTCGTGGAGCGATGGGCCGTTTCCGCCGGGCAGATGGTTTCCTTGCGCGATTGGACGCATTCGATGAAGTTCTGCTGGTGGTTGGGGCTGTTGTAGAGGTGAATTTCGTCCGGCTTGATTTCCGATTCTA
>JBFMBP010000046.1 GCA_040755155.1 Candidatus Omnitrophota bacterium
AGCATGAATTTGTTGAATTTAAAATCCCTCACCCTAACCCTCTCCCAGAGGGCGAGGGAATGGAATTTCGTCACGTTATGTCTTAACTTAATGACATTGCCTCCTAACCTCCCCCAAGCATGGGGGAGGAATAAAAGAATTTTTGCATGAGGCTCTCTTTTTACTGATTTTCGATGGCATCCATTGCATTATGGAACGCTTCCCTGTGCGGCTGTCCGCTTTCGGCGTAGTGCGTGACGCCTTCGCGCTGGGCGATTTCCGTATACCGTTGGTACGTGCGATCGATAACGGCCTTTTGCGGGTCGCGCTTGCATTTCAGATACATGATGGGCAAACGCGCCATTTCCACCCTTTTGCGGATGGCGTCCGAATCCGCCACAATCTCAGCCTGGTCGAATATCGCTTCCGCCTGCTTGATAAATTCATCGGAGAATAGGGGATCGTCCGGCTGCAATCCCAAATGAATATGCGTATCCGGCGTGAGGCGGTTATGCAAAAGATCGAAATATTGGCGAACGTATTGGCCGCTGCGTCCATAATAGCCGTACATGAAATCGTCGATGATTTGTTGAACGTCGCAGTCGGGATTCCATAACAGTTTGGAGATGAGGTAAGCGCGCAACTCCGCAAATTCGCCGCCGCGGCTTTGATAGGCGGCTTGCTCCATAACGCCGATGGCGTGATGATCGCGGAAAAATTGCAGACTGGGCTGGAGAGCGCGGAAATTGGGATAGGGCATGACGTAATGGGAAAAATTGACGACGTAATCCCAGATATAGAGATTGGGAGCGATGGCGGACCATCCTTCGATGTCCTTCACGAAGGACTCGTTTTCAGGACAGTGCGTGAAATCGTGCGCGAAGCAGCATTCGATGCTGCAAAGCCGGATCACGACGTTTTGGCGGGGGCGGATGGTTTTGCAGGGTTTGCGCGTGTATTGATAGGCCAGCGTACCGATGTATTTGTCGGGAAATTCCTTCTCTACGGCTTCCGCCACCTGATTGACGAACCAGAGAACGGGGCCGGATTCGCTCTCTTCCCGCTTAGCGATGGCTTGGCATTGATCGCATTGGCAAGGTCCCGCCCAGTCGTTTTGCGATACGGAGTAGATTAAATATTGGGGATTTTTACGTATGACGTTCAAGATGCGTTCTGTCATGATGCGCAGTACGTCTGGATTCGTCAAGCAAAGTTGCGCGTGTTGGTGGACGCGTTGGCCGTCGATCAGGCTGTAATATTCAGGATGGCTTTCGAAAAACTCGCTCGGCGGAACGAGGGGGAAAAACGTATGCACAGACCAGTAGCATTCCAAGCCGCCCGGCTGCTCCCGGTAATTCATGGCGCCGTTGACTTTGTTGCGCGCCGCCCAGATGGGATCGAAGGCTTCGAAATAAAAATCGTTGCGCACGCGCAGTCCCGGCGATTCGGTACGATTTAAATTATAAAAAGAATACGATTCTCTTTCGGGTATGACGCTGACGGAGGGAGTGTACCAGCGGCAGCCGAATTCGTTTTCGAGAAAGCTCATGACGCCGTACATGGTTCCGCGTTCCTTGCCGCCCCAAATGAAGATCGTCGACCCGATATTGCGGTAGGAGTAAGTTTCGTCGAGACGCTCCGGCTCGGCGGCTCCCTGATCGGCAAGTAAGGCCTGGCTATGATGGTTCCATCCCAAGACGATTTCGTTCGGCGTTGGATTTTCCGAATCGTTGCGAAGAGGGAACTCGGCGCCGCTGATTTCTTTAAGCCAATGCTGCAATTCTTTAGCGGCCCATTGCTCCGAATCGGAGGCGTTTTCGCCGACGATAATGGCGTAGTCTGTTTTTCCTTTTTGGAAAAGACTGTAGTCAATGCGGCGTCCAACCGAGAAGGGCAAATTGAGGATATTTTGCGAATCGTCCGCCAAGGAGATGACGATTCGCAGAATATAATCGCGATAAATGGAGGCGTCGACGCCGATGGGCGTTTCTTTCGTCCCCGGCCAGGTTTGTTTCCAAATAGGACGATCGGCGCCAGTTATGGGATAGGCTTCCAAATCCACTTTTTTGAATATCTTTTCCGCTAGCGGTTGGGAGCCGGTATATTCCAGCGCGGCTTCGCCGTTTTTATGGGTGAGGATGCGGAACAAATTTCTATCCGCCTTCAATTGATTCATGTCGAATGGCAGCAATCGGCAACAAAATCCCCAAAGATTTTCGGTCTCGGCGATTTTCAACAATAAGGTATTCCGCCCTTGATGAAGGACAATTGGAATTACATTGTCGTCCGCGTGAAGTCCGCGCCGGGCGGGAAGGTCTAAAATCTCTTCGCCGTTCAACCAGACTCTTATGCCATCGTTGCTTCCCAGCGCTAAAAAGCAGGGCTTTTCTTCCGGCGACTGTATTTCGCAGTACGCATAGGCTAGCACGAAGGCGTCTCTGGAAATGGGTTGATCTAAATAAACCAGGTTGCTTTCCGATTTGTATTCGATCCAGGAAGCGGAATGATCCCCGAATTTCTCCACTTGGCCGATTTGGATTTTGGGATGCGTTTCTCCGCCATGCGCTTTCAAGTAATCGATATAAAAACCGGATTGCGTTCGATCCTGTTTGTCGTAAGCTTTTTCTGGATTGGGGAAGGGGCCGCATAAGAGCCATTTCTGGAAAAATTGCGATGACGGTTCGTTATCGTATGTCGGGACTGCGGAATAAGCGGCGCTTACGGTCAAGATTAAAAGGAGGATGCCTAACGAATAAGATTTTGCCATGACTCAAGTCCTTTCGAAAAATCGATTTCAGCGATTGGCAATCTGGAAAATTGACAACGATATTTTTTTCTACGTTATCAGAATAGAATCCGAAAAACAAGAAATGATGAATGACGAAATTCTATTTCGACTTCATCCCTCATCACTCCTCTGAAACACTTTGACAAGAATTGGTGGGCTACGCTTCGCTTTGAGCCCACCCTACATTTCTTCATCACTCATCATTCCTCACTCCTCTTCGATCCAATCCATGAGCGCTTTCACGAAGCGTTTTCTTTTCTTTTTATCAAGGGGGGAGAATTGAATCAATTCGAGAAACGCCAATCCTTCCGCGGCGAAGGCGATAATAGCCGCTTTCTCGAAACTGGAAGTGGATTTTTCGATCGTATCCAATCTTTTTTTGAAAACTTCGCGTATGGGAGCGACCAATTTAGGGTCATTGGCGAAGACCGCCAAGAGGGAGGCGCAAACATTTTGATTGATTTGAAATTGGTTCATGGCTCCGCTCATTTCCAATCGAGCATGGACATAGGCTTTCAAATCCCTTCCCGGCCCCTCCGGGATTTGATTCCGAACTTGTTCGTGCAATTTATCGAATCGTTCTATGAGACGGGAGACGATGGCTTTTAGCAGGGATTCCTTTGTAGGGAAGTTGTATAAAAGACCGCCTTTGCTGATTTGCGCGCGTTCGGCGATGGCGTCCAAAGTCAGGTTGCCGGCGCCAATTTCCACGACCAACTCTTCGGCGCAATCTAAAATTCTGTCTTTGGCATTTCTCGGTTTTTTGCTATTCAACGTTCTACGCCTTTCCGCCGCCTTCATTATGGAAAAACCCTTGACGGTCTCATAACGATTATTATAATCTTTACAGTCCAGACGGTACAGTACGCGAAAACTAATTTTTGCGATTGACGATCAATAGAGGAAATTGCTAGGGCGTTCCCTATCCTTCATGGAGTATCGCGATGTCTCTCTCTTTGATAAAACTGCCACTGCTCGTTCTTTTTCTCTTCGGTTGGATGGCGCCTTCGCCGTTATGGGCGGCGGAATCCGCGCCTTCCCCGAATGGATCCACTCCTCCTCCGGAAGCGTCCTATATCGTTACGGAAGCGACGACGGTTCCGCTTGTCTATGAATTCGTCGGCATCACGGCGCCGTCCAAGATCGTTGAAATCCGGGCGCGCATCCGGGGTTTTTTGGATTCGCGACTTTTCAAAGAGGGCGCGGCCGTTAAAGAAGGAGAACTCCTTTTCAAGATCGAATCGGAATCGTTCGAAGCGGATGTGGAGGTCGCCGCCGCACGCGTCGAGCAGGCGACAGCTCGTCTACGCCTGGCGGAGCGCGAATGGGAGCGGGTGAAGAAATTGCGGGTGACGGGAAACTCTACGCCCAGCGACTTCGACAAGGCGCAAATGGAAAACGACGACGCCCGCGCTTCGCTGCGATTGGCCAATGCGGATCTTGCTAAGGCGAAGCTCGTGCTCAGTTATACGAAGATACACGCTCCCTTGAACGGAAGCATCGGAAAGTCGTACAAGGAACCGGGGAGTTTGGTGGACGACGGGCAAAACAGCTTGTTGGCCGAGATAACCCAAACCGATCCGATCTACGTCAGTTTCAAAATGAGCGAGCGCGAGTATTTAACTTGGAGGCAGGATGTATTGGCGAAGCGGATTTCGATTCCGGATGGCGGCCAAATGCGGTTTCGAATCGTTTTGCAAGATGGAGCGATATTCGGCCAGGAAGGGAAATTGAACTTTGAAGATCCCGTTTTTCATCCGGAAACGGGAACGTCGGAATACCGGGCGGAGTTTCCCAATCCCGACGCCGCTCTCAAGCCGGGACAGTTCGTAACATGCCGCATGGAAGGATGGACGCGGCCCCATACCATCGCCGTTCCCCAGCGGGCCGTCAACCAGATTCCCTCCGGCGCTTTTGTATTGGTCGTAAACGAAAAGAATGTTGCGGAATTCCGAAAAGTTGCGCTGGGGGCGTGGAGCGGCAAGGACTGGATCATTGCGGAGGGCTTGGAGCCGGGGGAAAAAGTGATCGTTGACGGCATGAAAGCGCAGCCGGGCATGGTTGTGCATCCTGTTCCTTATCGAGAGTATTCGAAGCCCGCCGCGGCGCCTCAAGGATAAATCCATGATTTCCAGGTTTTTTATAGATCGTCCTGTTTTCGCGTCGGTTCTATCGATTATCATCGTTCTCGCGGGTTTGGTTTCCTTGGTAACTCTGCCGGTGGCGAGATTTCCCGAAATTACGCCGCCGACGGTGGAAATCTCCGCCAAGTATCCCGGCGCCGATGCGGAGACCGTGGCGCAATCGTTGGCGGCGCCCATCGAGCAAGAACTCAGCGGCGCCAAAAACCTGCTTTATTTTCAATCCTATAGTTCCAATGACGGCGCTTTGAGGATCGTCGTAACGTTCGAAGTGGGAAGCGATCTCGATATCGCGGCGGTGGAAGTGCAGAATCGTTTGAAAATCGCCGAACCGCGATTGCCTCAAGAAGCGATCCGTCAAGGCATCACCATCAAGAAATCCTCCACCAGCATGATTCTGGTCGCCTCCGTCGAATCCGAGGATCCGCAATACAACGATTTGTTTTTAAGCAACTACGCCAATATTTACATGCTGGATACGTTGAAGCGGGTACCCGGCGTCGGCGACGCGTTCGTCGCCGGGGCTAAGGATTATTCCATGCGGGTTTGGCTGAATTCGGATTCGCTGACCGCCAAAGGCATAACGGTGACGGACGTCGCTGCGGCGATCCGCGAACAAAACGGCCTTTACGCCGCCGGGCGCATTGGAGCGGCGCCCAATTCCAACGAGCCGGAATTCACTATTCCCGTGATTACCAAAGGGCGTTTGCAGACGCCCGAGGAGTTCGAGCAGATCATTCTGCGCGCCGATTCCGATGGAACGATTCTGCGTCTCAAGGATGTCGGGCGCGTGGAATTGGGATCGCAAAGTTACGATATGCTCGCCCGCAAGAATGGTAAGCCGACGACCATCATCCTGACCTATCTCCAGTCGGGCGCCAACGCTCTCGATACGGCGTACGGCCTGAAGGAAGCGTTGGAAAAATTATCCAAAAATTTTCCCAAAGGCGTGAAATACGGGATTCCTTACGATTCCACGCTTTTCATTAAAATCTCCATTATCGAAGTGGTCAAAACCTTCGTGGAAGCCATTCTTTTAGTGTTAGCCGTCGTCTTTTTGTTTTTAGGCAATTGGCGGGCGACGCTGATTCCCCTTCTTGCCGTTCCCGTGGCTATCATCGGAGCTTTTACGGGTATGTTGGCGCTGGGATTTTCGATCAATTCCTTAACCTTATTCGGCTTGGTGCTGGCTATCGGCATCGTCGTCGACGACGCCATCGTCGTCGTGGAGAATATCGAACGCATCATGCATCAGGAGGGCTTGCCCGTGCGGGAGGCCGCCATCAAGGCGATGGATCAGGTTACGGGGCCGGTAATCGCCATTGTGCTGGTTCTATCCGCCGTTTTTCTTCCGGTTGCTTTCTTGGGCGGATTAACGGGCGAGATGTACCGGCAATTCGCCGTTACTATCGCCATCTCCGTCGCCATCTCCGGCCTGGTGGCGTTGACGCTCAGCCCGGCGCTTTGCCGCATCTTTTTGAAACCCATCGAAAAAAAGTTCTTTTTTTTCCGCTGGTTCGACGCTTTGTTCGGGCAATTTACCAAAGCCTACGTTTCGACGGTGCGCATGACGATCCGGCTGGGATTGATCGCCATTCTTATTTATGCGGGATTGATCTATATCACCGCTGGACTTTTCGATAAAGTACCCAGCGGTTTTATTCCACAGGAAGATCAAGGATTCGTTATTATTTCTGCGATGCTTCCTCCCGGCTCTTCCATCGATCGAACCGGAAAAGTTTTAAGCCAAATCGAAGAATTTCTTTTGCAGCAACCGGAAGTGCGCAACGTCGTTACGCTGGGAGGGCAGGATATTTTGGCGGGCCGTTCCGCCAGCACCAGCGCCGGACTGATGTTTGTCGAATTGCGGAATTGGAAAGAACGCCCGCGGCCCGATCAAAGCGTTCAGGCTTTAGTCGGGCGTATTTTCGGCCATTTCGCGTCTCTGAAAGAAGCGATGGTATTGGCTTTCAGTCCGCCGCCCGTTCAGGGAATGGGGATGAGAGCCGGATTTGAATTCCAATTGGAGAGCCGCAGCGGGGGCGATATCCGCGAATTGGCGGACGTGATGAATCGTCTCCTCGACGAAGCCAAAAAACGCCCGGAAATTGCGGGAATCAATGGCGTTCTCAATGTTTCGACGCCGCAAATTTACATTGAACTCGACCGTATCCGGACGAAATCCGCCCGCGTGGACGTCAATGAAGTTTTCGATGCGCTGCAAGCCTATCTGGGGGCCTTGTACGTCAACGATTTCGTAAAGTACGGACGCATTTACCGAGTACAGTTGCAAGCGGAATCCCAATACCGGCAAAATCCCGGCGATATTGGGAAATTCTATGTGCGCAATAAATCGGGAGAGATGGTTCCTTTATCCGGACTGCTGGCCATGAAAAACCAATCCGGACCCAACGTTGTCAGCCGTTTCAATACGTTTCCTTCCGTGCAGATCACAGGCGAACCCGCTGCTGGTTACAGCACGGGCCAAGTTATGAAGATCATGACGGATATTTCCGCCAATGTACTGCCGGCGGGTTATGGATTCGATTGGAGCGGCGCATCCTATCAGGAGGTGAAGGCGGGAAACCAAGCGCCCTATGTGATTGGTTTCGGATTGATCGTCGTTTTCCTGGTGTTGGCGGCGCAATATGAAAAATGGTCTTTGCCTATTGCGGTGCTGTTAGTGGTTCCCTTCGGCGCGTACGGCGCCATTGCGGCGATCTATTGGCGCGGAATATCCAACGATATTTACTTTCAAATCGGATTGTTGACTCTCATTGGCCTGTCCGCGAAAAACGCCATTTTGATCGTGGAATTTTGTTCCGTCCTGCATTCGGAGGGCAAAAGTTTGTTGGACGCCGCTTCGGAAGCGGCGAGACTGCGTTTGCGGCCGATCATTATGACCTCGCTGGCGTTCATTCTCGGCGTTTCGCCTCTCGTCGTTAGCAAGGGCGCTGGAGCGGCCAGCCGCCATTCCATCGGAACGGGCGTTATGGGCGGGATGTTGGCCGCTACCTTCCTGGCGATCTTCTTCATCCCCCTGTTCTTCGTCGTCATTCAATGGCTAAGCGAATTGCCCAGACGGGTAAAGCGAATGATCCTAAAAACAGGGATTAGTGACGAGTGACAAGTGATTAGTAAAAAGAAATTCAGCGATTTACGATATACATTCCGCTCACCTTTTGGGTGATAAGGATGCTATTACGCATCCTTATTAAGACGAAGCGGCAAAAAGTCTGCGTCAAAAACTGGAAAATTCACCTTTGCAAGGGGGATTTGGCTTGAAAAAAGCGTTGGGTTGCGCTATACTTAACTTATGTAAATACAATGTATAAGGTTGAGCAA
>JBFMBP010000047.1 GCA_040755155.1 Candidatus Omnitrophota bacterium
GCCGCGTTCCTTGATCCAACGGATGAGTTTTTCGTTGCGGATAGCTTCCCGAATTCCCATCCCTCCCGGGATCGTCAATACATCCAAAGCGGGACAGTCGTCCAAAGCGCAGTCGGGAAAGAAACGCAGTCCATTATGCGCTTTAATGGCTTCAAGATTTTCCGACAGCAGCAAAACCTCCAAGGGCGAAGACTCCTCATAACGGCGCTCCTCGTTGAGACGAACCGAGGTAAAAACTTCATACGGTCCGCAAAAGTCCAACAATTCGACGCCGGGATAGACGAGAATCCCAACCCGTTGGCGCTGATTATCCTGCGACATGCTGTTATTCCTTTCAGAAAATAATCGCCTGGCTTAATTTTATTGGAAAAATGGATAAGGCGATATCTGCTTTGAATCATTTTTTCGAAAAATTTACTGGATTCGATTTACCAATATTTGCGCACCGCGAAAACAGATTTGGATCGTGTTAGAATTTCGGTTTATTCGTCCAGATTAGCGCATAGGTTGCGCGTTGGAGAAAGGATGCGAGCATGAATTCCAGGGAGCGCCTGCTTTCCGCCGTCAATCATCGAGAACCGGACCGGGTTCCTCTCGATATGGGAGGCAACCAGACGGGCATCCATCGCGAGGCTTACCGCAAGGTTTTGGATTTTTACGGCATCGAGGAAGATATCCAGATCATGGACGTGGTGCAGCAATTGGCCGCGCCCAGCGAGAAGGTTCTGCGCCTCTTCGATATCGATACGCGCTATGTTCGTCCGGGCATGTTTCTTCCTCCGCCGGAATTGAAGCAGGTCAAACCAGGACGCTGGGGTTTCACCGATGGCTTCGGCGTAACCTGGGCGATGCCGGGCGAGAGGCCTGGAGAAGGACTCTACTGTGATATCGTCGAAAATCCCTTGGTCAATATCAAATACGAAGACCTGGATCGTTACGATTGGCCGGACGGCGGCGATCCTGCGCCTTTCAAAGGATTGCGCGATTACGCCCGCTGTCTTTTCGAGGAGACCGATTACGCCCTCGTCAGCGGCATCACCGGGGTGGTTTTCGAAATTTGCTGGTACATGCGCGGTTTTGAGCGATTCTACATGGACATGCTGGAGCAGCCGCGCTATGTGGAAAAATTGCTCGATCATACGCTGCAATATTGGCTGGATTTTCACGAAGCGTTTCTCGCCGAAGTGGGAGAATATCTTCAGGTAGTTTGCGTGGGCGACGATCTCGCCATGCAATCTGGCCCGCTCTTCTCGCCCGCCCTCTACAAGAAATTCGTAAAACCAAGGCAGAAGGCTCTCTATCAATTCATTCGCAAAAAGACGAAGGCGAAAGTCTGGTACCATTCCTGCGGCGCGGTTAAGACATTGCTGCCGGAAATCATCGATAACGGCGCCGATATTCTCAATCCCGTTCAAATCGGCGCCAAGGATATGAATCCGGAACTTCTCAAAAAGGAATTTGGGGAACAGATCGTCTTTTGGGGCGGCGGGATTGACACCCAAAAGACGCTGCCGCAGGGAACGCCGGAAGAAGTACGCCAACAAGTTCTGCGTTTAATGGATATATTCAAACCCGGCGGCGGCTATGTCTTCAATACGGTGCACAACATCCAAGCCGACGTTCCAGGGCGGAATATCCACGCCTTATGGGAAGCGGCCAAGGAATTCGCTCCTTATTCGATGTAGCTCGAATGGCAAATTGCGCTTTGCTTGAGCCTAACCTATGGCTTATTTAAAGGGATAAAAAATAAAACCCCGCTTTGCATTACGCAGGCGGGGTTTTATCTTAAAACTGCCATTGCGGATGAAATACAAACTTTTATGGAAGCTTATACAGCGATGGCTTCAAGCCTTTTTTATGGCCGCCGAATCCAATCGGATTGGGATTGTATTCTCCTACCAGACTTACATTCGAATCCGCCTTGATTTCCTTCTCCATGCCCAGCGACCAATAGCAGGCGTTGACGAGGAGGCGGCGGAAGCCCTCGCTTTGCAAGTCGCCCGCGTGGCCCATGGTTGTTGCAAATATCTGCGTAGTTTTTCCTTTTTCGCCCGTGTACGTCTTTAGCCAGGCTACGGGAACTAACTTTTTTTCGGGATTCGGTTCGTCGTTGGAATTCATGCCTTTGAGCACTTGGCCCATGACGAGAGGCTTGCCGTCTCCGCTCAGAGCCGTAATTCCATAGACGTCCGACGGTCCCCAAATGCCGGAGCAGCCCCGTACGATCGGATGGTCTTCCATTCCCTCGGCGATCAAGCCGCGCGTGCTTTCTTTTTGATGTTGGCCGTAATGGTTGATCCAGGTTTCTCCCAAAACCTGCCTTCCGAAACCGCCGGCGAAATCTGCGTTCTTGTTATCGAAACTGTATTTCGCATAAATGCTGTCTTTGTTCTTTTTGTAAAAGAAAGCATGGGTGGCGGTGCGCAGCCCAATAATCGGTTTTCCCGAATGGACATAATCGGCGATGTATTTCGTCTGTTCGTCGGGCAATTCGCGGAAGCGCGTAAAAATCACCATTAGATCGGCGGTTTGCAAAGCTTCCAAGCCGGGAATGTTATCGACCTGTTCGGGATTGATGGTTCCGTCGTTGCGATCGACGGCGAAAAGGACTGTGCAGCGAAAGCCGTGATGGAGGGCGAGTATTTTCGCCAATTGGGGCATGGATTCTTCGGAACGATATTCCTCGTCTCCCGTTACGAAGACAATATGCTTGCCGTGTCCCGGACCTTCTTTCCCTTGCATTTCTACCCAAGAATCCTGCGCCCCAACCGATTGGCCCGCGGCTGCAATTATGACGCTGCCTAGGACGCCTGCTAACATAGTATTCAACTTTCTCATATTCTTTTTCCTTTCGCAAAATGGATATATCAATTTCTTTCGTATTTAAATAATAGGTTATTCTCTTCGACAAGTACAACTGTTATTCCATCTGCAATTTTCTCAAGATTAATCCGTTTTTTACTAACATTCAATCCAATGGCGATTTAGTATAGATCGTTGTCGATACGAATCGCTTCCATATCTTTCTTTGCGATTTTCAGAAGCATGGGATAGAGCGGCGGTAAAACGAATTCCCTAGGATAACTTTCTCCGCTGATTAAATCGGTCGCCAAAGCGTTTGCGCTTAGGGGAAGCCGAATGGATTGATCTTCTCTGCGCATATTGACAATATTTACAAGATAATAGCCGCCATCGTCCAGCGTCAGCCATAATACGCCCCAAAGCGAGCTGCCGTAGGGATCCGTAATGGCGACGGGCGATGACCGTCCCATTTGTTTAAGCCGTTCTCCCGCCAAATCGCGAATCGCCTGCGCGGTGACGGGCGTATTCAATCGGACGGCTCGTCCCAAGCGCTCTCCTTTCTCCAGCCATTGAGCGAGTTGGGGATTCGGGCGGCCATATTCGTCCTGCGTAAAGCATGGCTCTAGCGCGATGACAACGCCGCCGCGTTGGATATACTCCGCGAACACTTTCGCGCTATCCGCATGAACTCTAGCTGTTTTAGGCAATACGACGATCGGCAGCTCGTTCAGTGCTCCTTCCTGGATGGTTTTTTCCGTGACGATTTTGATGCGCAAGCCCAGGTTGGCCAAACCTTCATAGGCGGCGGCGGAAGCATTGCGAGAATCGTCCGTTTGCGTATGGCTAATCCATGAGTAAAACAAACCTATGGGTGGTTTGGCGTTGGCGAAGCGCGCAATCAACGGCGCCAGGCGCATTAAATCGAGACTGGCGCGTCCTGCGGCTTCCACGCATTGGGGGCGCGTTAGAATATTGTCGAACGTCGTCTTCGATTCTCCGCGTTCCCAAACCCAAATCGTCGAAGCGCCCATGCCGTACAACGCTCCTTGCCATAGCGCCGTATAGATATGTTCGCCGGGCGTAAAAACGGCGTTATCGTCCGGGATCAAATGATTTTCCGAATTGAATATGGGATTTTCCGGCGCCGCGCTGCGTTGAAAATCGTAGTGCATAGCTTGCAGCATCCAATGTTGGGCGTAGGGATATTCCTTTTCCCTCGTAGGCGCAGTAACGCAATCGTTTCCCGTGATGCGGCCAAGATGCGCAAAATCCTCGTGATTGACGCCTAGTTCGAAATGTTCTGCGCCGCCCCAGGCGTGGGCCATGCTTTTGGCGTGGACGGGAATATCCGGAGCGTGTTCATGAATGATGCCCGCCATCCAGCGATGCCAATCGCGAAAGCGATCTTGGTTAAATAGGCGCCAGTCGATGCAGGCAGGTTCAGGGGAATCCGTCTCGGCTTGGGGAACCTGGTCGAAACTGGCGTAGAGCGTTCCGTAGAGTTTATTCAATTGTTCTATAGTTTGATGGCGCTTTTGCAGCCATTGATGAAACAAATCGGCGGATATTTGAGAACGGCTGACGTATTGCGGTTCGTTGGAAAGGCAGAAACTATGCAGCGATCGATAAGCCGCCATCTTGGGAACTACAGCGCGCAAAAATCGTTCGAGAATCCCGCGCGCAGCGGGATGATCGATGTCGTATTTGATGAAGCCATGCCCTCCGTCAGCCAATTCCGGATGTTTTTGAAACGCCCATGTGGGCATATAATGGGGCGAAAGCAGAACGCAAACGGCGACATTATGCTTTTCCGCATCTTGCAAAGGCTGAAGAATATTACTCTCCAGCGTTTTCAGGTTAACAGAACCGTTCTCCTCAATGACGCTGTTGGGACCGATTTCGATTTGGATGATGTTGAAGCCGTAATCCGGAAGAATTGGAATATCTTGACGCACTTGTCCAAAATGGCCGACGCCGTTGAAATAAATGGGATGGCCGTTTTGCCAAAAAGCGCCGTCTCGGATTTCCACTTTTCCCGTTTTATATCGCGGAACCGGGCGATCATTTTCGGGGTGCGCCAATAAATCGTTCGCATCATGCAGAGCAATGGCTGTTAATTTTTCCAAGTAAGCGGCGATGCGTTCGGCGCGGATTTTTTTCCATAGCGAATCCCCGGCATAGTCGTCCCGCGCATAGACGATGAAACTGCGGATCACGCGCGATTTTTGTTTTATGTAATCCATCGCCAGGTTTAACGAACGGCCTTGTTCGATGGATCGATCCAGTCGTGTTAATTCCCGCGTCAGGCCATCCAATCGTTCGGGCGTGGAGGATGCGGCTTGCAGCAGGATCGCTTCCGCCTTTGGCGCTAATGCTGATAAATCGTTGATCTTGCCGGGGGATGCCGACGAAAGGGCGGCGCCGATCGATTCGTAAACGCGCTGAATCGCCGCTCTCCAAACCGCATCGCCATCCGACAAATAAGATTCGATGAGGTCGATTTCATCGATGACTTTTTGCAGCGAGCTTTGAAGCTTCAGGCTGTCATCGGTTCCCAAACGCGCCTGTAAAAAACAACCGAATCCCGGCCGGTTGATGCCATGAAGCGCCACGGAAATCGTCTCGCCGGGTTGGGCGTTTTCCGTCAGGATAACGTCGCCCTCCCGCCACTGGAAGCGTTGTTTTTCTTCGCCGTTGACATAGGCGGCCGCTTCGTTATCCATTCCCAGGATCAGGCGAATGCGCTGGCCATTGGTGGGAAATCCCATAATAGTATCCGGAATCGTTACGTTGGCGCGAAACCAGCATGTGGAATCGTGCGGAAGCCAACGATGTCCGATTCCAACGACTGGCCATTTTGTATCGTCGTATCCAGGTTTTTCAGCGCCATTGATTTCGCCTATATGAAAACGCCACTCCTTCACGTCCGTATCGAGAAAAGTAAGGATTTCATGGCGAGGATTTTGAACGGCGGCGGATATAAGAACGAATAATGGGAATAGATTCGTCAGCATCATGGCGAAAAATTTCCAATCCTTTTTCTTTTTGGCGAAAGGCTTTTTGGATTTATTATAGGATCAAGGGCAAAACGACATTGCCCTTGCCGCTCGGCGTCCAATTCATCCTACACGATATTCTTCTTTGTCATGACGACCGTCAAGTTCCAGCCATAAAATTCATCTTTAATCCATTCTAAATAAAAACCAATATTCCATTCGAAATGCGATGAATTTTGAATCAAGGACAAATTGCATTCGATTGGAGTTTCGATTATAGTGGTTAATCGACAATGTAAGTTAATACGCTCGAATAGAAACTGAATATCGTATGACGGATTATAATAAAGTTGCGCTTTTAACGTTGCGCGGCGATCGTCTTCTGCTTTGCCGCAAAGACCGGCTGGCTTCCAATCTGATTTTGCCGGGCGGATGCATCGAGCCGGGCGAATCGGCGATGGAATGTTTGGCGCGCGAGTTGCGCGAAGAATTGGGCGGCGCCGCAGCCTCGAATCTTCGGTTTGTCGGCGAGTATAGCGATATAGCTGCTTCGGAAAATCCTGGCGAGGTCAAAACTCTCCATATCCGATTGTATCAAGGCGAACTCCAAGGCGTCCCCGCTCCTTCTTCGGAAATCGTCGAACTGGTATGGTTCGGTCCCGATTCCGATTTCTCCCAATTGACGCCGATTATGATTCATCATATTCTTCCCGACCTGCTTCGTCGTAAAATCTTGCCCTGGTCTATCGATCGTCTTCACTGAACCTTTTTTCCATTTCGCTCTTTTTTTGAAGAACAACTACAATATTTATCATGATGAACCAAGTCGAATTGCTCGCTCCCGCCAAAGACCTATCCTGCGGACTCGCCGCCATCGATTGCGGCGCCGACGCCGTCTATATCGGCGCGCCGCGCTTTGGGGCGCGCGAGAGCGCGGGCAATGCGCTGGACGACATCGCCGCATTGGCGCGTTACGCTCGCAAATACTGGGCGCGCGTATACGCCGCCGTCAATACGCTGCTGTGCGACGAGGAAATACCCCTCGCCCGGCAATTGATTTGGGAACTTTACGATCTCGGCGTGGACGGCGTCATTATTCAGGACGTTGGCCTGTTGGAATGCGATCTCCCGCCGCTGCCGTTGATCGCCAGTACGCAAATGCACAACGCAACGCCGGAAAAGGCGGCCTTTCTCGAAGCCGCCGGTTTTCAGCGAATCATCCTGGCCCGCGAACTCAGCTTGGAACAGATCAAGGAAATTCGCCAGGCGGCGCCGCATATCGAATTGGAATTCTTCATCCACGGCGCCTTATGCGTCGGCTACAGCGGGCAATGTTATCTAAGCTACGCCCTGGGCGGTCGCAGCGGCAACCGTGGACAATGCGCCCAGCCTTGCCGCAAATCTTATACGTTAGTGGATGGCCAAGGCGCCGCGATCGAAAGCGGACGCCATCTATTGTCGCTGCGCGATTTGAATCTTTCCGGCAGCCTGCGGCAGTTGCTAGAGGTTGGCGTGCGCTCCTTTAAAATCGAAGGCCGCCTGAAAGACGAAACCTACGTCGCCAATATCGTAAGTCATTACCGCTTGTTGCTCGATGAATTGTTGCCGGAGATGGGATTGCGCAAAAGTTCGTCCGGAAAAAGCCGCATCGAATTTACGCCCGATCCCGATAAAACCTTCCATCGCGGCTATACCTCCTATTTTTTGCATGGACCTCAACCTTCCATCGGTTCGCTGGATACGCCGAAAATGATGGGGGCGCCGATCGGAAGAGTTATCTCAATTAAAAATGGCGGCCTCGTCATCGATTCGAAAATTCCCCTGCATCCTGGCGATGGAATTTGCTTTTTCGATTTGCAGCATCGCTTATGCGGAGACGGCGTTAACGCCGTTCAAGGCCGCCGCGTTGTTTTAAACAAGGGAAATGGGATCGCGGCGGGAACCATGATTTACCGCAATCATGACCATGAATTTTTGACGCGAGTCAAGAAAAGCCGCAAGGATCGGCGCATCGCGGTTGCGTTGACGCTGCGAGATGCGCCGGACGGCCTAAGGTTATCCGCAAATGACGAAGACGGCGTTGCAGCGGAATCTTTTCTGCCGGGACCATTCGAGGTCGCCAAGAATCCTGAGAAGGCGCTCGATGATATACGCAGGCAGTTGGAAAAATCCGGAGATACGGAATTCGCTTGTTCCTCGCTGAATATCCAGCTGAATCGCATTGTTTTTATGCCAATTTCGCTTTTGAATCGCCTGCGGCGGGAGGCGTTGGCTAACCTCGCCGCCGCCCGTCTTGCTGCTCGCTGTCAACCGGCCGGCGGCGTCCAGAAAAATATTGTTCCCTATCCCGAAACAGAGATGAATTTTCAAGGCAACGTCTTGAATCTTTATGCGGTGAAATTTTACCGCCGCCGCGGCGTAACTCAGATCGAGCCCGCCGCTGAATCGGGCTTGGATTTACGCGGACGCAAGGTTATGACGACGCGCTATTGCTTGAAGCGAGAATTGGGCTTTTGCCCGGAAAAGAAAAATACGCCGCCTCCTATCGAGCCGCTGGCCTTGATCGACGAGCAAGGCCGCAAATTGGTTTTGCAATTTAACTGTAAAGAATGCGAAATGGAGATTATTTTGGAAAATAAAGCCTGACGGGAATCGCCGTCCCATCGCATTCCTTTTTTGCGAAGATAAAGCCATTTCTTTTCATCATTCATCACTCATCATTCATCATTATCCGTTTTACGTCCCTTTTCATTCCCTGCCCGGCGTAATAAATTGATACCCAAAATCTTGTTTTTATCTTTTTAGGGGAAAGGCGGAAACGATGGAATTGCTCGACTGGTTAATGATTGCGGGATATTTTTTGCTGCTCTTTGGAATTGCCTGGTGGGTTATCCTCAAGGGAAAAGCGACGACCGACGACTACTTTCTGGCGGGACGCAACCTGGGATGGTTTATCGTCGGCGCGTCCATCTTCGCTTCCAACATCGGATCGGAGCACTTGGTCGGCCTGGCGGGATCGGGCTGCACGGACGGCGTAGCCATGGCCCATTACGAGTTGCATGCCTGGTGCTTGCTCGTGCTGGCGTGGGTATTTGTGCCTTTCTACATGCGCTCTAAAGTATTTACCATGCCCGAGTTTTTGGAGAAGCGATACAATCCTTCCGCCCGATGGATTCTCTCCCTCATATCGCTGGTCGCTTATGTTCTGACCAAGATCGCC
The DNA here is from genome assembly GCA_040755155.1 of Candidatus Omnitrophota bacterium. Taxonomy (NCBI): domain Bacteria; kingdom Pseudomonadati; phylum Candidatus Omnitrophota; species Candidatus Omnitrophota bacterium. Next base: position 9,019 of record JBFMBP010000047.1, read on the forward strand.
GTTGGCATATTCGCCGGGGGGATCGTCTTTCGGACGCTTTTGCCCGACGTTCAGTTGAACATCGGTTCTTACGTCATCGATAGTTTTTGGATTGGCTCGTTTTTGGTTATCATCCTGACGGGAATCTATACCATTCTCGGCGGTCTGCGCGCCGTGGCGTATACGGAAGCGGTGCAGACGGTCGTATTGATTCTCGGCTCCGTTTTAGTAACGATCTTCGGCTTGAAAGCCTTGGGCGGCTGGAGCGAGTTGCGGGAGGTATGCGGATCCGACATGTTCAACCTATGGAAGCCGCTGGTCCCTGACGGAATGCAAGGAACTTGGGAGCCGGTAAGAGAGGCGAACCGCATGGCCTGGTATTTCAACAGCAATTACCCTTGGTTGAGCATGTTGTTCTGCGCTCCCATCATCGGCCTGTGGTATTGGTGCACCGATCAATACATCGTACAGCGGGCGCTGGGCGCGCCCGACGAACGAACCGCCCGCCGGGGTAGCATTTTCGCGGCGTTCTTCAAACTGCTGCCGGTTTTCATCTTCATCATTCCCGGCATGATCTGCTTCGCGCTAGCCGCAAGCGGCAAGGCGGCGGAACTGGCGAGCGCGATCTATACGTCGGGCCAGCTGGATGCGGAAAAAAGCCAGGCGGCGTTTCCGCTGCTGGTGAAATACGTGCTTCCAGCGGGAATCCGCGGCATCGTAGTCGCGGGGCTATTGGCCGCTTTGATGAGTTCGCTGTCCGGCGTGTTCAACGCCTCTTCGACTCTCTTCACGATGGATTTTTATTCCAAGTTTCATCCTACGGCTTCGCAACAGCAGTTGGTTTGGATCGGGCGCGTGGCCACAGCGGTTATGGTTCTGATCGGATTGATTTGGATACCCGTCATCCAAGGAGCGAGGGGATTGTACAATTACTTGCAAGGCGTACAGGGTTACCTGGCGCCGCCGATTTTCGTCGTCTTTTTCCTCGGCGTTTTCATGAAGCGGGTGAATGCGGCCGGATGCATTACGGCGTTAGTCGTAGGATTCATTCTTGGCGTCTTTCGCCTCGCCATCGATACGCCAGTGGCCATGAAAATGGCGGGATTTGAAAACGGCTATACGGAAGGCACGTTCTTTTGGATCGTCAACAATACGTTTTTCCAATATTACAGCTTGCTCATCTTCGTAGTCTGCGTTATTTTGATGATCGGCGTTAGCTATGCGACGGCGGCGCCGGACTTACAGCGAATCTCCGGATTAACGTTTGGAACCATAACCGACGAGCATCGGCGTGAATCACGCCGCAGCTGGGATTGGAGAGAACTATCCGCGTCCGTATTGCTGCTGTTTTTGATCCTGGGGGCGTATCTCTATTTCAGGGGGTGAAGAACGTCGTCCGCATTACGGAATCGAATATAGCAAGGCTATGAGAAAGGCCGCGCGGAAGCGGATATTTCGCGCGGCTTTTGGTTTGATATACGCCTCTTTCGATTGTTAAGGCCGCCAGGAAGTTTTAAAACCCAATTCGCGATTCAATACAAAAGGATCGCAACATTGTACTTGCATGGTTTGGCATACATCCGGAAGATGCCGATTCTGTCTACTCCTCTTTGGCTTGGATACTTCTGTTGTAACAACGCATCGGTCGGTTTTTGCCATCGCATACGCGACGAGAAAGGGATCGCGCCCTAACTGATCCACTTCTACATCCGTTAAATCGCTAGCGTAACCTTGATTGACAACTCTTCGAAAAAGTAAAATATCGACCTCTTCATCGAGTTTCAACGCTTCAATGTTTGCTTTATCCCGTATCCAAGAATATAAGAGGTCTTTATCTTTACGCCCCTCTTTGATTTCTTCAATAATTTCAACAGGAATCTTTACGCGGTTTGATAGACCCATATAGTGCAGCCATTCCCAAAATTCAGGAACTTGATCGATCGGATAATAGCGATTATTGGCAGTAATTAATACGCTTGCGTCGAGGAGATATAACATCAGTTGTCTTTCCGCCCCGCTATATCTCTCAACAAAGGTTCCACATTCCTAGGTTTCACGCCAAGAACCTTTGCCGCTTTTGTTGGCGTAAGCATATCTTCATCGATTGAACGGCTTACTAAATTTAACAATGAAGGACCAAGGCGGTAACGGCGGATAACATAGTAACTAGGTCCTCCCTCTTTTTGTTGATTCTTCTCCTTTTTTATTTCTTTAATTTTGAGCCATTCATTTCTTAATTGATTATCGATCTCATGCCATCTTTTTTCTTCCATAAGACCAAGACGGAAAAGTTTATATGCTATCATGGAACGGCTAAGCTTTCGCTCTTTAGCAAAAGAGGAGATTTGATGGAGAACATTCTCTAAGCGCAAGGAGGCTATCTTATTTAATTGCTTAGCTTCTTGGATAGGCAATAAAATTTCGCTGGCCACATCATTGCAATAGCGTTCAATATCGCCTTCCCCATATACGCCGCTAACGCCAGTTTCACCTAGCCAAAGATGCGCCATTTCGTGAAATAGCGTAAAAGAAAAGGCGGATTTTGCATCTTGACTGTTGATTATAACGAAAGGCGCTATCGGATCGGCGATGGCAAAACCGCGAAATGTCTCAATGGAGATAACGCTATGATAGCTTCCGAGATCGCCTGCAAGCAAAACAAAGACGCCGCAATTTTCAACGCGGTTGCGAAGATAGGCGAACGCGTCATCGATAGTATTTAGAGAACGAAACTCATTAAGTTGAAAACCTATCGTATCCTTAATGTTTTGAGCAAGCTGTCGAACGCTCCAATCTCTGCTTGCCGAACCGATATAAGGAAGAGGATGCGCTTCTTCGTCTTCAAGCAATTCTTTTACTAGGTTTTGCCTTACTTTCAAGTCGCGAATTAAAGCGTCGAGTAACGCTTCGTCCCCCTTTGAATGGCTTTGGGGAAGAATTCGGAAATCTTGGCCGCGATTGCCTTTGCGTGGCGGAACTTCCATATAAAAAAGCAGGAGCGGCCGACGGTATTTTTTCGACATTTCCAGAAGATGATGTCTGGATGGTTTTTCTGCGCCGGACTCGAAAGCCGCCAGCCGTTCAGGTCCTGTGCGCCCCCGCGCATCGCCTAGAGCGATAGCTTTTGAGGCTTCTTCAAGCGATAACCCCGCTTCTTTTCTCGCCCAAACAAGAATATCGGGATTTACTTCAACCATTTTTGCCTATCCTGATTAGTATTCCAATCAACGTTATTATAGAAGCCTAAGAATTTGAAAAAGGAACTACTCGTTAATCGGATTAGTTCTTTCTTGACGCAATTATATCGCAAACCTTATGCGAATAGCATTAGTAAGTCCTTCGATTACATCTCGCTCAACGCGACAGGGCGTTTTTCTTTCAAGGAGCGCTGGGCCGCCAGGCCGATGACGACGGGGATGCGTCCGTCGAGGCCGGTTACGGGCGGCTTGGCGTCGTTCAAGACGGCTTGAACGAAAAGATCCATTTCCGAAATGTAGGAATCGATATAACGGTCCATGAAGAAATTATAAGGCAACGGCGCATGAATTCCTTCCGCGTTGCTCCAGCGGGTGCGGGTGGGAGCGTTGTTGTCCGCCGCGATCATGCCTTTGGAGCCGAAGACTTCCACGCGCTGGTCGTAGCCGTAAATCGCCTTGCGGCTGTTGTCAATGGCGCCCAAGGCGCCGTTGGCGAAATGAAGCGTGATGAGGGCTGTATCGATATCCCCCGCTTCGCCTATGCCTTTGTCCACGAGAACGGCGCCCGCTGCGTAGACGGTCTCGATCTCCGTCCCGGCGAGGTAGCGCGCCATGTCGAAATCGTGAATCGTCATATCCAAAAACATGCCGCCGGAAACTTTGACGTATTCCAACGGCGGCGGGGCGGGATCGCGGCTGGTGATTCGCAGCAGATGCGGTTCGCCGATCGCTCCCGCTTCGATCTTGCGGCGCACTTCCAAAAAATTGGGATCGAAGCGGCGGTTGAAGCCGACTTGGAATTTGACTCCCGCCTTCTCGACGGCGTTCAAGGCGGCGTCGATGCGGGCGAGATTGTAATCGATCGGCTTTTCGCAAAAGATATGCTTTTTCGCCGCCGCCGCTTCTTCGATCAACCGCGCATGAGTATCCGTCGATGAGCAAATAACAACAGCGTCGATTTCGTCCATCGCTAACATCGCCGCCGAATCGCCGCAAACATGCGGAACGTTGAACTGCGCCGCGCAGGCTTCTGCGGATGGGCGATTCGCGTCCGCCACGGCTACCAAACGCGCATGAGGCAGGCGAAAGGCGAGGTGTTCAGCGTGGACTTTTCCAATCCGGCCTGTTCCAATTACGCCGACGTTAAGAATGTTTGAGGTTTTCATGATCGATCCTTTATAGGCCTAAAGATTTGATGTATTCCCGATTGCGGCGGGCGCTTTCTAGGGGCGTTCCCATTCCCGGCAGGACGTCTTGCTCGACGACGATCCAGCCTTCGTAATTCCATTTTAGCAATTGCCTCGCAATCGAAACGAAGTCGACTTTCCCTTTCCCCAACTCGCAAAACACGCCGTTTTTCACGGCGGCGAAATAATCCCAGCCCTCTTGCCGCGCCTGTTCGGCGACTTCGGGATGGCAATCCTTGAAATGGACGTGCCAGATGCGGTTTCCATACGCTTTCATGCCCGCTGCCGCATCGCCGCCGCCGTAGGTATAATGCCCGGCGTCGAAGCAAAGGCCGATGAGTTCCGAATCGGTCATATTCAGGAAGCGGTTGATCTCCTGCGGCGTTTCGACGTACCCGGCGCAATGGTGATGAAAGACGGTGCGGACGCCGGTTTCGTCGAAAATCTCCCGTGCGATCAACTCCGCGCCTTGAGTAAAAACGGTCCATTGCTCATCCGTCATGCCATCTTCGGGACGGATGCGTCCTGCTTTTTTCGTCCTGCGTTCTACGGTTCCATTATTATCGGCCAGCACGAGAAAGGGGGCTTCCGCCACGGCGCTAAGGAGTTTCGCCGTTTTCAAGGCCAATTCCAACCCCGCCGCATGAGCCGCCGGATCGATGAGCGCCGCCGGGACGAATGCGCCCAGCATCTCTAAATTCCGGCGCTCCAATTCCCTATGAAGGATGGCGGGATCGGTGGGCATGAAGCCCCAATCGCCCAATTCCGTTCCTTCGTAGCCCGACTGGGCCATTTCATCCAAAACCCTGGCGAATCCCGCCGCTTCGCCTTCCAAATTGAATTCCAGAACTCCCCACGAACAGGGAGCGTTGGCGATTCTGATTCGATTCATCGGCTTCTCCAATCTAAACTAAATGATGAGTGATGAGTGATGAATGATGAATGATGAAAAAAACCTCTTTCTCTTTAGTGATTTTAGAGCAATTTTGTATCATGGATTTCATGGATTCTTTTGGATTTCTCAGAAACATCTTGGTCATACCGCGATTCCTTGCGACAACCGTGTTTTTTTGGATTCTATGGAGTTAATAGGCGTTTTTCATCCCAGCCTTGAAAGGCTGGGCTATTATCAAATGCCCCTTTAAAGGGGCAAGCGATAATAGCCCGCCGTTTTAACGGCGGGTTTAGGAAGGGATTCCTTTTTCGTGTTTTTCTTTTTCATTTCGTGTTTTCGCGATTCAAACGACGATAGTAAGAGATTCATTTAATTTCCCATTGCTCGTAACATGAGATTCCAGATTATGCTTTTGTCTCTATGACCGGCGGCGTCCTATTTCATCCGATCGGCATTTTCTTTCGTAATCAGTTCGATTTTTACGGGGATCGTTTCCGGCGCTTTTTCTCCCTGGAGAACCTTCACGGCGGTTTCCACGGCTATTTTTCCCATTTCGCCGGGGAATTGGGCGATGGAGCCTTCCATCTTTCCCTGTCGGATCGCATCGCGCGCTTCGTCGATGGCGTCAAAGCCGATGACGGCGATTTGGCCGGTTTTGCCCGCCGCCGCAATCGCTTCTACCGCGCCGAGAGCCATCATATCGTTGGTGGCGAATAGCGCCTTGATATCGGGATGGGATTGTAAAATATTTTGGAACACATTATAGCCCTGGTCGCGTTCGGTGTTGGCGGGTTGCGAGGCGGCGATTTTCAATTGCGGCGCTTCTTTGACGGCGTCGAGGAAGCCGCGCAGCCGCGAGTCGTGGGTTTCGTGTCCGGGGATGCCTTCCAAAATCGCGACTGGCGTTTCTTGTTGGAATTTTTGCGCAAAATGGCGGCCCGCCAATAATCCCCCTTGATAATTGTCTGATCCAATGAACGTGACGCAATGCGCCTTCATTTCCTCCAGTGTTTTTGCATCCACTTTCGTATCGACGATGAGAACGGGAATCCCTTTTTCGTTCGCCTTAACGATGCCCGCCACTACTTCCCGCGAACCGCTGGGAGTGATGCAAAGCGCATTCACTTTGGAAACGATGAGATTCTCGATGATTTGCATCTGCCGCTCCACGTCGATTTCGCGATCCGCCGCCTGCGCGATCAGTTCGACGCCGAGCTGATCGGCGGCGGCGCGGGCGCCTTCTTCCATTTGGATGAAGAAGGGATTGTTCAGGGTTTTCATCACAAAGCCGATGCGCAGCTTTCCCGTTGTAGAAGGTTGCGGCTCTTTTTGACAACCGATGAAAACGAGGAGAAGCGCCAGAATGCTTGCCATAAACGGTCGATTCATGATTATCCCCTTTATGCGGTTCGTTTGGATTGGGTTTTAAGATAGATGTCCAACAGCGCCGCCGCCACGATGACGACGCCGATGACCACGCTTTGAAAATTAGAAGAAACTTCCAGAAGATTCAATCCATTGCGCAATACCTGGATAATCAACGCTCCGATCAGCGTTCCCAGGATGCTGCCTTCGCCGCCCATAAGGCTGGTTCCGCCGATGACGGTGGCGGCGATGGCGTCCAATTCGTAGTTGATGCCCGCCTGGGGATTGGCGGAATTGAGGCGAGCGGTCAATAGAATGGCGGCGATGGCGCACATCAAGCCGGATAAGCCATAAATCGCCATTTTATGGAAGCGCACATTCACTCCCGAAAGACGGGCGGCGGTCTCGTTTCCGCCCAGGGCGTAGGTATAGCGTCCAAAGGAAGTTTTCGTCAAAACGATATGCGCCGCAATATAAAGCGCGATAGTAATCATAACGAAAATAGGAATCGGTCCCACGGAACCAAGCGCCAAAAATCGAAAACCGGATTCGAAGCCGGAAATGGGGCGTCCGCCGCTGCAAACCAACGCCGCTCCGCGCGCGATGCTCATCATCCCCAAAGTAACGATGAAGGGAGGCAACTTTCCCCAACTGACGAATGCGCCGTTGACGATCCCAATCGCCGTTCCCGCCGCCAACGCGATTGGAATAGAAATAACGCTGGGCAGCGGAACATGCAACGCATAGGCCAAAAACACGCCCACGAGAGCCAACACGGACCCCACGGACAAATCGATCCCTGCCGTCAGGATGACGAAGGTCATTCCGATGGAAAGAATGGCGTTGATGGAGGATTGCACAGCGACGTTCGTTAGATTGTCTTTAGTAATGAAATAGGGCGTCGTAAAGCCCAGAATCGCGCAAAGCGCAATCAGACCCGTCAACGGACCAAACCAACGCTGGGAAAGGATTTTTTTATATTGAATCAGTTTAACCTCGAAGCCGAATCCTATGGATATATTGCCAATAAATCGTTTATTCTCAACAAATGTTTTGAATCACGAAACCACGAAAAGGCTCGAATTCCGCGAAATTTTCGAATCACGGATATCACGGATTCTTTTTGATTCCACGGAAAAATCTTTTTCATAACGCGTTCCCTTTAGCCAACTGTTTTTCTTTTTCATTTCGCGTTTTCGCGATTCAAAACGACGATCCTAATTGACCTCTTCAACTTTTTATCGCGCGTAACATGAATTATTATTTAGACGAACGGAAAACTGGCGTTACATCTCACATAGGATAAAACTTCTAATATAAAAACCATTGCTTGTCAATCATATCGCCATTCTTCCAAACAATCTCACCCGATTTCTCGAAATATGGGAACGATCTTTTTTCAAAAGAAAAGCGTCACTTGAACTTGGACAAGTTTTTTTATATTACTGAGCGGAGAAAATAAGTTTTGGACGACAAGCTAAATAATTCATAAGCCTTTACAGAGAAAGGAAAGGGGATTTTCCGATGAGTCAAACTCGCCGATTGACTATGGCGCAAGCGATGCTCAAGTTTTTATGCAACCAATACGTGGAGCGCGACGGCGTTGAGCAGCGTTTTTTTGCGGGGATTTTTGGCATATTTGGGCACGGCATGGTCGCCGGTCTGGGACAGGCGCTGGAGGAATATCGGGAGGATATCCGCTATTATCAATGCCGCAACGAACAAGGCATGGTTCACCTCGCCACAGCGTTCGCCAAGCAGAACAACCGCCTCAAAACCATGATTTGCACCAGTTCCATCGGCCCCGGCGCTACGAATATGATTACGGGCGCCGCAACGGCCACTATCAACCGCATTCCCGTATTACTGCTGCCGGGAGACATCTTTGCCCGCCGCAACGTGGCGCCGGTCTTGCAACAATTGGAATCGCCTCAGACGCAGGACATTTCCGTCAACGATTGCTTCAAGCCCATCAGCCGCTATTGGGACCGCATCAACCGTCCGGATCAGATTATTACGTCGCTGCCGGAAGCGATGCGCGTCCTGACCAGCCCTTCGGAAACGGGCGCCGTAACCATCGCCATCCCCCAAGACGTGCAGACGGAAGCCTTCGATTACCCGGAGGAATTTTTTCGCAAGCGCGTCTATCGCGTCCCGCGCCCAAGACCGGAAGAGACGATGCTCGAAACGGCGGCGCAATGGATTATGGAAAGCCAACGCCCCGTCATCGTTGCCGGTGGCGGCGTACTTTATTCGGAAGCGAGTAAAGAACTGGGAACCTTCTGCGAAACATTCGGCATCCCGTCGAGCGAAACGCAAGCGGGCAAAGGTTCGCTGATTTGGGATCATCCCTTTAACCTGGGCGCAGTCGGCGTAACGGGAACTTCCGCCGCCAACCGCCTCGCCGCCGAAGCTGATTTAGTCATCAATATTGGAACCCGCTTGAGCGATTTCACCACGGCGTCTAAAACCCAATTCCAAAATCCCAACGTCCGGTTCATCGGAATCAACGTTTGCGATTTCGACGCCGGGAAACACTCGGCGCTGCCGATGCTTTGCGACGCCAAGGCAGGACTTTCAGAACTGACCGAGCGGCTGAAAGCGAAAGGAATGAAGCCCAATGCGTCGTATACCGAAGAAATCCGCCGCCAAATCGCCGAATGGCGCAAGGAAGAAGAACGCCTCTTCTCGCTGGACTCCACGCCCATCAGCCAAGGCGAAGTAATCGGCGCCGTCACCAATTTCGCTGGTACCAACGACGTCATGGTCTGCGCGGCGGGCGGATTGCCCGGCGATCTTCATAAACTCTGGCGCACGAAATCCCATCGCGGCTATCACTTGGAATATGGCTACTCCTGCATGGGCTATGAAATCGCCGGGGGGCTGGGCGTGAAGATGGCCGATCCCAGCCGGGATATTTATGTGATGATCGGCGACGGCTCTTATTTAATGCTGGCCAATGAAATCGTTACTTCCGTTCAAGAAGGCTATAAACTCACTATCGTCTTTTTGGACAATCACGGCTTCAATTGCATCAAGGGCTTGGCGCGTTCTTGCGGCAGCCACGGCTTTGGCAACCAATTCCGTTTTCGTGATCGAAACTCTCAACTCTTAACCGGCGAAAATTTGCCCATCGATTTCGCCGCTAACGCCGCCAGTTTGGGGGCGCATGTTATCAAAGCGGCGACGAAGCAGGAACTGCTGCAAGCGTTGGAGAAAGCCAAAAGCATCGATCGCACCGTCTTCATCGCTCTGGAAGTCAATCCCGAAGAATACGTTCCCGGCTACGATTCCTGGTGGGATGTCGCCGTAGCGGAAGTTTCCGGCGTGGAGAGCGTGCAACAGGCGCGGATGCAGTATGAGGAGAAGCGAAAAAAGGAGCGGTATTTCTTGTAAAATTCTTATGAGATGAATAGCGAAGAGGCGCGGAATCGGTGATATCCGCGCCTTCTTTTATAATAAAGTATGAATAGCGGGGTTGTCAAAACTGTTTTTTATCTTCTATTATCAAAAAAGCAATTAGGAAGATTGGCGGGCCGCGCTTTAAGCCCCCCTGCGCCATGCTGCTCGTTTCATGCCATTCATTTTATATTCGGGAATAACGAAATGAACAATCAATCAACATACGATTCGCCTTATAAAAGTGCGCTTCATGAGATGACTTGCACGACGAACACCGACTTGTGGAACGACTCCTGTTCCCAAACGGAACTGGCCTACGCCATCGAGCATGGAGCCGTTGGCGCTACCACCAATCCGGTTATCGTGGGCGAAGTTTTGAAAAAAGAACTGAATTTGTGGATCGACCGCATTAACCTGATTATTAAAGACAATCCCCATGCCTTGGAAGACGATATTACCTGGAAAGTAATCGAAGCCTTGGCCGTTAAAGGCGCCGAAATGCTCAAGCCTGCTTTTGATCGTCATCGCGGCAAAAAAGGTCGGATTTCGATTCAAACCAATCCCAAATTTTACAACAACGCTGAAAAGATCGTCGAACAAGCCCGATATTTCCATATGCTGGCGCCGAACATGCAGATCAAAATACCCGTAACGCAAGCGGGCGTGGCCGCCATCGAAGAAGCCACCTATCGCGGCGTCAACGTCAACGCCACAGTCAGTTTCTGCGTTCCCCAAGCTATCGCCGTAGCGGAAGCCGTAGAGAGGGGATTGAAACGGCGCGAGAGCGAAGGGAAATCGATCGCGGAGATGGCGCCGGTATGCACCATCATGGTCGGGCGCATCGACGATTGGCTGCGCGTAGTCGCCGAACGCGACCGGATTATTACCGATCCCGGCTATTTGAATTACGCCGGAGTCGCCATTATGAAAAAAGCCTATCGGCTTTACCGCGAACGCGGCTACCGGTTGCGTCTTCTTTCCGCCGCCTACCGCTGCCACATGCACTGGTCGGAATTTATCGGCGGGGATTTGGTGGTCTCCATTCCCCACGAATGGCAAGTGCGGTTCAACCATTCAGACATCGCTCCTATCCCGCGCATGGATAATCCCGTAGAGCCGAAAGTGTTGGATGAATTGCTGCGGAAATTTTCCGATTTCCGAAAATCGTACGAGGAAGACGGCCTGCAAGTGGATGAGTTCGATTTCTACGGTCCATCGCGGCGAACGTTGCGCCAGTTTATGAGCGGTTATGACGAATTGGTTCAAATGCTGCGGGACCGCATTCTTCCCAATCCCGATAAGGAAAAAACCTGCGGAAAGTAAGGAGAATGATCCAATGACGGCTGAATTTTGCAATCTGATTCAGGCGTTTTCCTTGAAAGAAGGATGGAATCCCTACCAGGAAAACGATAGAGATACACAACTAGATTTCGGAATTTATCTTTTGGAGCCGAACCAATGCTATGTCTTTCAATCCAAAGAACAAGAGACGGCGCTCTTGATATTGAAAGGAAGCGGACGGATCGAGGCGGGAGGGCGCGCCGAATCGTTCGAACGAAATTCATGGGTCGAACAGCTGCCCTGGGCGATTCACTCTCCAGCCTATGCGGCGGCGGCGATAACAGCGTCCTCGCCTGTGGAAATCGCCGTCGTCAAAACTCCGAATCCGCATGTCTTTCCGCAAAAAATTTACCTTCCGGACGAAGTGGAAAACGAACATCGCGGCAAGGGGATGCTTGACGATATGAGCTACCGCATCGTCCGATGCGTCTTCGACCGCCGCAATGCGCCGCCCGAAGCTCGGCTGGTTCTCGGCGAAGTGGTCAATTTTCCTGGACGTTGGAGCAGCTATCCTCCCCACCATCATCCCCAGCCGGAACTCTATTACTACCAATTCGAGCCGGAATGGGGCTATGGGCACGGCGAATTAGGCGAAACCGTTTATAAAATCCGAAACCGAGATTTGCTGCGGATCACCGGCGAGCGCGATCATTCCCAAACCTCGGCGCCGGGTTTCACAATGTATTATTTATGGACTATCCGGCATTTCCCCGACAAGCCTTATACGGGATTCGAGTATACTCCCCCCTTCGAAACGCTATTAAGTTAATTGCTTTGAGATAGCTTAGGAAAGTAGGATAGGTCGTGTTTTTTGGCTCATCGCTTTTTTATTTGGAAATTATGGGACGTACAGCGCAACTCATCCAAGGCGCCCAATTACTTCGCCGCAATGCCCAACAGATCGTTGATTTTGAGAAACAATTCGTCCATATTCAGTTTGGTGATATGCTCCTCCGCTTTTAAGTATTTAGCTCGTTCCTTCATACCGGGATCGCCGATGGAGGAGTAGACGATGACGGGGATATGGGCGGTTTTAGGATTTCCTTTGATGCGTTTGGTTAGCGCCAAACCGTCCGTTTGGGGCATTTCCACGTCGGAGATAATCAGTGAGATGTCTTCCGTCTTTTGAATGATATCCAGCGCTTCCTCCCCGTCATGGGCGGCCAAGACCTCGAAATTGTGCTCTTCCAATTCCAAGGCGAGCATATGGCGGACGGAGGAGCTGTCTTCCGCGAGAAGAATCTTTTTCCTTCCGCCGTCGCATTGAATGTTGGCGTCCAGTTTCGATTTGTTTTTCACTTGTTCCGGCGTCACATTCAATATGATCGTTTCGTAATCGAGCAATAAAATCATCTTCTCTTCCGTAGGACGGACAATGGAGATGACGTAAGGATTTTGGTGGATGTTGAGGACGGTTTGCGCGTTAATGACTTTTTCCCAAAGAACGGTGTGCACCGCTTCCACGTGTTCTACCAGGAAAGCGTTATAGAGTCCGAAAAATTCGGTAACGATGACGCGGAAATGTTCCTCGAGGGACGTCTTTTCGCCGTACAAAAAAAATTTTAAATCCAACACCGGAATCACTTGATCGTGATTTTTGAAAACGCCGCGCATAGCGGGATGGGCTTCCGGCATCACGGTAAAACTCGGCATTTCGGACAAAACGCGGCTGACCTTGAGGATATTGATGCCGTAAACGTCGCCTCCCGTCTTGAATTCCAGAACTTTGAGTTCGTTAGAACCGGATCGCAAATAGGTATCGGCGTCGGTATTATATTTTTCCACCATGAGAATCTCCTTTTTCGAAACGTTCGCCGTCTTGATGCGGACGAATGGGCAATTCGAACCAAAATACCGCTTCGTCGAGGCTGCGCTTGGCGGCGCCGACAGTTCCGTTTTGAGCGGCGGCGGCCATTTTGCAGAAAGTCAATCCCAATCCGCTGCCTTGGACGCGGCGCTGTTGACGAAGTTCCACTTGTTTGACGGGATCGAAAATATCTTCGAGAGCGAAATCGATTTCGTGAGGATGCTTATTGAGAATTTCCACGCGCATGATCTTGTACGTTGCGGCGCCGTCTTGTTTTCTCTTCATCAGAAAAGCATGAATTTCCACAATGGAGTTTTGGGGAGAGTGCCGCAAGGCGTTGACCAGAAAATTGTCGACGATTCGCGCCGTCAGGCGGCGGTCAATTTCGGCGTTGTTCGGGAGGGAGGGATCGATGGTTTGGCGGATGGTAATATTTTTGTCTTCCGCTAAAAGAGAGACGACTTGAATGCAATCGGCGATGATTTCGCGAATATCCGCCGGCGCCGGTTGCGCTTCCAATTTCGAATCGGCGTTTCGCGCCTGGTCGAGAAAGTCTTCCAATATCCGTTCGCCCCGAAGCGTTGCGGCGCGAATAGAGGCGGCCAGTTGCATATGTTTGGGATTGTGGGGATCGAATCGTCCTTCCTCCAGGCGTTTGAAAAATTGCTTTGCCACGGCAAACGGAGTTTCCAGATCGTGGAGAAGCAACGCCGCGAACTGCAAATGCAAGCCATCTTTGTCCTGCATGGATTCAGGCTGCGTCATAACGGTTATATATACTGCGATCCGATTAACGATAAATAGCTTTCTCTTAATAATAATATAGGGTACAGGAGTAAATCAAAAAAAGAAGACTGGAATTAATAACTCATGTTACGCGCCTGGGGGCGCGGGCGTCTCGCCCCCGCGTTGAAGGAACCGTCTAAGAGCGGTGGATAGGTTTTATATCTGTTGCGTTTTTGAATCGCGAAAACACGAAATAACTTGAATTCCACGAAATTTTTGAATCGCGGATATCATGGATTCTTATTGATTCCACGGAAAAATCTTTCTCGCAGCGCGATTCCTTGCGGCAACCCTATTTTTTCATTTCTCGTTTTCGTGATTCAAACGACAAAAGGAATGGAGAGAAGCATTTTTATATTGATTTGCTCTAGTTTTCGCGCATTTTTTTTGTATTATAGTTTACTTGTCTTATAGACAAACATTCGCTAAAGGCAAAATCGAGAATTTGTTTTTTCTTCCGCGAACAAAAAAAAGAGGTGATTCGTTATGAAAACCAAACTTGTCGTTATCGTTTTTCTTTCTTCCTTGTTTCTGATTCCCCAAGTCTCTTTTTCCGTACCAGCGGATTCGCCGCAAGCGGCGGGCATTGTTCCCGTAACGGGAGATTTGACTCCCTGGCGAGACTATGGAGTCGATATGACGAATTTCGACAACGTATGGGCCATCGCCTTGAACAACGGAAACATCGTGGTTTTTAAAAGAGCGCATGATTACAAAACGCCCGGCGTCGTGGGCGGCACGGAATTTTTGATCTTCGGTCCAGATGGCAAGAAATTGACTCCCGAACCCATCCGCGGCAGTTTCGATTCCAACGGTCAACCTACTCCCCTCGTCAATTACGCCGCTACTGGCCTAACCTGGGGAGCTTTCACGCTGGGCGCCCGGCCCGACCGCGCCAAGGGGACGGGTTTTATCGTCCATAACCAGATTGAAGCCGCCGCTTCGCTCAAGATGGAATTCGGCGACGTCATGGGAGACGAACCCTTTTCCGTCGTGCAGCTCTTCGATAACGACGGCAAACCCGTAGGGTCGCATATCAACGCTTTTGGCGACTTACTGGCCGAATCAGGACCCTACCGCGATATTGGAGCCGTGATTCTCAGCAACGGCGATATCGTCTCTCTCGGCGAGAACCGCCAATCTTTCGATTCGTTTCTAGCGACTATCGGCGCTCAGGCTTCCGAAGTGGCGATGGCGATCATCCTTGGAAATGATGGCAACGTAAAATATGGACCGTTCGCCATGCACACGGGCGAAGACGGACAATATCTGGGCGGCAGCACCAGCATCGTTTACGAAAACATCGTCGCTTTCGACGGCGGTTTCGTCGTCGATTACGGCCAGGGCATTCGCTGGTACAACAACGACGGCTCTCCCCGCACTCCGGCGCAATCCGATCACGCCGAGTTGGCGGGCGTGGAAGTCGTTCCCGATTTGGGGATCGTCTTCGGAGCGGATACTGGCGGACGCGGCGACGGCATGGCGATTGCCAGCAATGGGAAAGATTTGGTGGTAAAAAGCACTACGCTTAGTTCCGGAACGGACCAGGTCGGCGTCTTGATTTATTACAAGACCGATGGAACTGTGCGCAATTGGGTGCGTTTCGACGATGTGGATACAAGCGTCGATATAGCGAGAGTCGACCGCACGTTTTGCGATATGGATGAAAACGGCAATGTCTTCGTTGTGTGGCAGGACGAACGATTCGGCGGCGAAGAAAACGACGGTTACAAACAAATTTTCGGACGCTTCTTCAATAGCCAAGGCGAACCCGCCGGTCCCAGTTTCCCCGTTTTCGAAAATTGGAAAAAGGATCCGGTAGAAACGAATTACGGAAGCAAAATCGGCGACGTTCCCGCTGGCGATCATCAACAGCCCCGGTGCGCCATTAACGGAAAAATTGCCGTAGCCATCGATGGGACGACCATCATGCCGGATTTGCCCGATACTGTGAAGTTGGTTTCAGACGCATTTTACGACGCGCTGGGCGATGTCTTCGACGAAGCCATAATGCGAATTTTTCAAAATCCCTTCGCCGGCGCCCCGGTGGAAGATTGGGAACTTTATTAATTGAGTTTTTTGAGAAAATCGATAATTCGAAGCGAGCCAAGAAGGAGATTGGCCATCTCTTTCTTGGCTTTATTCGTTTACCCATGTCATTAACTCATATTACGCAGATAATAGACTCTTGCCTTTGGATTAAGTATTTTCTTGAAAAGTAGAAGAACCTTTCAAGCAAAGCGCAGAGGCTGCATTTTTATTCCGTTTTTGAATCACGAAATCACGAAAAGGCTTGAAATTCACGAAATATTCGAATCACGGATAGCGAGGATTCTTTGGGATTCCATGGAAAAATCGTTCTCATAACGCGATTCCTTGCGCCAACCTTTTTTCTTTTCTTTTTTTCGTGATTCAATGCGATAAGCAAAATAAGTCTATCATGTTTTTTATCCTGCGTAACATGCGTCATTAATTGCGTCCGCCGGGCGATCAACGGCCAGTTCCTATCAAAATAATCTTGCTCAAAGAATTTGATTCTGTTATGTTGGATGTCAAAAGCTTTGCGGATTATTAAGTTCTCCTTGGTTCGGAAGAGCGTCAGCATGAATAAGAGCGCGGGATTTACCTTGATCGAGTTGCTTATCGTCGTCGCCATCATCGGCGTCTTGGCGGCCATTGCGGTTCCCAATTTTCTCAATGCGCGCACTCGCGCCATTGTCGCTCGAGTGCAAGGGGATATCGCCGCCATCGGCGCGGCGCTGGATATGTATCATATCGATCATAACCAATATCCTCCATTTATGCCTGCAAGCGGACCCAACGATCTGGGCAAATATGGACTGAAAAAACTGACAACGCCCGTGTCGTATATCGGCAACGCCATTCTCTGGGATCCATTTATGGCCAAAGGCAAAGAGACCAACCACGGTCCCGCTTATCCTCCACCGTACAATTACATCTACCACGACAAGGCGACTTGCGGCGGAGACGGCAGCGCCTGGTGGGAAAATTACGATCCCCAATTTAAATATATGTGGTATTTATGCTCCGTTGGGCCGGACGAACTTTTTTATCATCCCAATACCAGCGCCCCGCGTTGGAATTGGCTGATATCTTATCAACCGAGCAATGGGATTGTCAGCATGGGGAATATCTATCTGTACGGTCCCGGACGCGCTACGGAAAAAGAGATTCAGGCGCCCAGCGGAACTTGACGCTCCATGTAAGGCAATTCAAAGTTCCCTTGCATGTGAAATCCAACTTCGCGTCAATCTGGTTTAGGAAGGCTAAGGAGTTTTTATGAACGATTCTACTCATTCGGATAAATCCATGAATCGCCGTCAATTTCATAAAAGGGCGGCGGTTTCTACGATCGCATTGGGAATCGCGGCGCCATCCGTGAAGAGAGCGTTGGGCGCCAACGACCGCATCAACATCGGCGTCATCGGCTGCGGCAGCCGAGCGGGAGCGCATATCGGAACGCTGTTGAAATTGAAGGAGCAGGGAACGCCGCTTGAAATTACGGCGGTTTGCGATACGTACCGGCCTCGGTTCGATAAGGCCGCTGAACGGACGAAAGCCTCTTTCCGCACTATGCGCCATGAAGAATTGCTGGCCCGCGAGGATATCGACGTGGTCTTAGTGGCGACTCCGGAACATTGGCATGGCTATCAAACTATCGACGCCCTGCGCGCGGGCAAGGATGTTTACGTCGAAAAACCACTGACGCATTGGCGGCAACTCGGCTTGGCGGAGAAAGTGGCTCGCGTCTCTCAAGAGACGGGACGCCTGGTGCAGGTCGGCTGTCAACGCCTCTCCTCATCCGCTTATACGCAGGCGCGCGCGCTGATCCAAAAAGGCATGATCGGCAAACCCGTCATGGCGCAAACCGGATATTTCCGTTTTGGCGATTGGGGCCAGCGCGGAATGCCCATCGACGATCCCAACGCCAAGCCCGGTCCCGATTTGGATTGGGAGCGTTTTCAAGGGGATTGTCCTCGCAATGAGTTCAACGTCAGCCGTTATTTTCGCTGGCGCATGTATTACGACACCTCGGGAGGACCGATTACGGACAATTACGTTCATTTCTACAATCCGCTGGCTTATACGCTCGATCTCGGCTATCCGGCGAAGGTGGCGGGTTTGGGCGGCATCTATCGTTACACGATCGATCAGGCGCCGGATCCCGTTTACAAGGAAGAGCGCGACGTGCCCGATACGTGCAACCTGGTTATCGAGTATCCCGGCCAATTCATCGTTACCTGCGGGGGGACGGAGGCCAACGCCTACACGACTTACGGCAGCAACGAAACTCCCGCCATTCTCGGCTGGGAGGGAACACTGTTGATCGGCGATAAGGACGTTGTCGTTCTTAAACCGGATACGATGGAGGAAATCTACCGCGAGCCGATTCAAACCGGCCTGGATCAAACGAAATTCTGGTCCGATTTTCTCGATGGCTGCCGCACCCGTCAGCAACCGCTCTCCAACGCTGCGCTCAGCGCTCCCGTGAATACCACCATGCAGATGGGAGTGTTGGCCATACGCGGCGAGCGCGTCGTTCGTTACGATCATGAGCATGGGCGAGTGATGGCGTAGGAATAATCATTAGGAAATCAACAAAAAGGGCGCGGTAAAGCGCCCTTTTTTCGTCAAATCTTCAATCAATATTATGCCGCAAAAGCGTTCTCGATATCGCGGCAGAGATTGTATACCCAACTCAACGTTTCCGTCATGCGGCGGATTTTTTGCAGGCCGCTTTCGCCCAGAACCTCGCGTTCGACGACGATGGCGTCGCGATAGCCGCTCTCGAAAAGGGTCTTCAAGAGCAGCGGGAAATTGACCATGCCTTGGCCGGGGTGCACTTCTTCGCCGTTCCATTGTTGCATGGATGGATGGCAGTTCGTGGGAATGGCGTCTTTCAGATGCACGCCGCCGATTTCCAGACCGGCGTCCAGCAGTTTCTTCAAGAAGGTGATCGGCTCCCATTCGCCGTGATAGAGCACGATGTTGGCCAGGTCCAGATTGACGCGGAAGATTCCAGGGCGGTTGACCTTTTTCATGAAGGCGTATAGCGCATCGAATTTTTCCGGCCCGGTTTCGACGTCGTAATGCCCGCCCCATTGCGCCGCCAGATCGCAGGCTTCCTGCACCGTCTCCACCATAGGGCCGAAAAATTCGTTCTTTTCGTCGACATGGCCTAGATGCGCGTTGAAATCGTTGACGCCCAGCTGTTCATGGCCGTATTCCATATACCGCTTGGTGAGCGCCAGGCGGGCTTTGCGCTTCTCGTGGTTGGGAACGCCGAAGCCGACGGTTTCCAATACGCGCTGCGGGCTGTCGTATTGATCCCCATCCGGCCCCGAATAGCCGATGACGAAGCGCGCGATTTTGATGTTGCGCGGGGCCAGCAGTTCTTTCACCCGCTGCGCCCAGGCCGGAGTCAGGTCTTTCTCTTCCGGGACATGCAGTTGAAAGCATTCCACGCC